>CAVGEG010000014.1:0-11577 GCA_963628165.1 Paratractidigestivibacter sp.
ATACATAACCAGGAAGGGTTGATGGATTAGAGGCGTCTGTTTTCGTTTCGTCCTCGCTTGTTAGAACAAACGGACCTAGAATTAAGCGGATCTTGAAATCTGGTGAATTTTGTGGAATCCAATCGGAAAAAGTACGGGGCCACGGCTGAAACGCCCTGTATAAATTAATAATATCTAGGGAAGATTTGGCCCAATCGATATGTCCTTCTTCTTTTTTCAATTTAGGAGCGGCAGAAGCCTCTTGCGATAGCTGAGGTATAGGTTTAGCTGAACCGTTTGCAATCTGGTCTATAGATTTCACGACTAAGCCAGCGCCCATATTGGAAAGACGCTCCTCTATCTCGATTGCTGTTTCATTTTGTTGCGGAAAATATGAAGTTGTTGCAATTATTGGGCCCGCATCCACCTTGGGCTCGATCAAGATGATGCTAACCCCCAATTCTTTTTCTCCGTTTTGAATTGCTCTATTTATTGGAGCTGCTCCGCGATACTTAGGTAGCAACGACCCATGAAGATTAATTCCTCCAAAAGTTGCGATCCCAATTATTTCACGTGACAGAATTTGCCCATAATCACATATAAAAATAAGATCAGGCTTTAATTCCTTGAGAAGATTGACTCCCTCTTCAGAGTTAATATCCTTTGGTTCATAAAAAGAAATTCCAGAGAGTTCGTTCTTCTCCATTTCTCTCACTGGATGAGGAACAGATTTCTTACCCCGCGTTTTAGTTCTCACTGGCATCACAATAACGCCGACAAGGTCATGGGTTGAATTTTTTATTGCACGTAAAGAAGGAACTGCGAATTGTCCATTGGCTATAGCGACTACTCTCATGATGATAGCTTCAATCCCCTGTAAAAAAAATATTTGTGACTACGCCATAATTATAAAGATACTTGCCCGGTTGGATAGGAAGTCGTATGATAACATACATTCATGTGATTTAAATACATGGAAACGCCTTTAAAATATCAGAGGCACACGATGGAAACTTGTTCCCAGATGTCAACGCTGTAAAATGAGGTTCATTCGTCAAAGAATATATTTCCGCATAGTTGTAAAGGTTACCCATGCAAAACATTTTTTCCAAAATATCAATCAATAAGTCTATTTTGAATTGTTTGCTTGTCGTTGCGCTCATTAACCATGTCTTCCCCAGCCAAGGTATGGCAGATACTTCTAATAAGAATGATGGAAAAATTTCTTATGCGATTATTGTCACTAAAGCGGTTGCAGAGGATCAGGATTGGTTGTCAGTAGCAAAGTCTCTGCAAGGAAAATATCGAGAGAAGTATAACGTCTCCATCTCTACACGTGATGAATCACTTCAGGAAGTATTACAAACAAGTCTCCCTCAATATGCATGTTTTATAGCTAAACCAGAGGAAGTCACTCGAGAATTTCTCAAAGAGATTTGGAGCTTAACACGTTCGTTGGACGACGATCCTTATGGCGACGTGATTTGGGGAGTCATTACCGGCTACACTTATAAAGATGCGTTGCGTCTTACCCAAGCGTCTGATATGGAAGTAGACCAAGTGGTTAGTTCAACCTCGATTGTGACGGAATACTTTAAGAAAGCAGTTCTCTTCGATGAAATCAACAAGAACCATTGGATGGTTAAAAAGGAGAATCAAAAGCTTGAGGATAGAAATGACGCCCCAGACGATACAACCCATGCGATAGCAGACGAACTTAATAACACCAAGCTTTTTATCACCTCTGGACACGCAACGGAGCTCAATTGGTCTATTGGATACGCCTATAAAAACGGCTTTTTCGTATCTAAGGATGGTTCGTTATACGGCTTTCCCTCCAACTCTGATCCGTTTCCTATTGAAGCGGACGGCTCAAAGATTCATATCGCATCCGGGAATTGTCTCCTTGGACATATCAACGATCCTCACAATTGTATGGCTTTATCCTTGATGCGCGACGCCCATGTTGATATGCTCGTGGGATATACCGTTCCGACCTGGTTTGGCTATATGGGATGGGGAATATTGGATTACTATCTCGAACAGCCCGGCCGCTTTTCTGTTGCCGAAGCGTTTTTTGCCAATAATCAAGCGCTCAATTACCTGTTGACGGAGCACAACAGACGTTTGCAATATGGCGAAGCTAACGCCTCAGATCTTTCACCTCAGGATATTCAAGGATTGTTATATGATCGCGACACAGTGATACTATACGGAGATCCAGCATGGCAAAATGGCCTTGCCCCTCAAGATTCTGGTTGGCGCCAATCTTTGACGGTCAACAAGGAAGATTCTCAACAGGTGTGGACCTTGACTATCACCCCCCTCAAGGAAGAAAAAACTTACAATCTATTGAATGGCAATGGTTCTCAACGTTCAGGAAGACCCATTGTTCAACTTTTTCCGTCTAAGATAAAAGGCGCTAAGGTCGTAGAGGGAATGCAGTACAATCCTGTTGTAACTGAAAATTTCATCCTGATCCCCCTTACCAAGGATTTGCCAACCAATTCAAGCTATTCAATCAAAATAATCTCAGAAGATTGATAATGAAAGAATGTGTTAAATAAACTAAAAACTCTCAGGCTCGTCTATATCCAACGTAAAAGTTGCTTGCCGTTGGATGTAGATGAGTTTGCTTTTTTTCATGGGAAACATACTCCCTAGTTAATTGCATTCCATATAAGCAGGCGCTCTGTTCTCTACTCAAGAATATCCATACGAGTTGCTGACACGTATCGTCTTTCTTTCCCCGTTAGCCAAGTCAAGCCATTTTCTGAAAAAAACGACGTCTCGTTTAGATTAATCCTTCTTCCCTCCCTCTCCTTATTAAGCAGATGAACTTTTAAAAGATTATTCGACAAAGACGATCCCAGCTCAATCCACTTAAAGTTCACAATGAAGAGATTCAAATATTCGTTGGTCCTCAACAAGAAGCTATTTCACGTTGTCAGAGGAGTTCCTTTCAGAGTCGAGACTACTTCTAAATAGAGATTTTAAATTAATCGCACATTACCAAGGATTCAGACAATTTGTCGGTCGCTATTCGCAGGATTCTTAATAACATCGAGGTTGAATCGCGGGCAATAGCTAGAAATAGAAAGTAAAGTACCTATAGACGCATCTTGAAGAAAATGCTATAAAAAAGGGCTCCGTTTAGGAGATCCTTTTTTATAGCATGAATCTTAAATCCGCTAGACAAGGCTACAAGAATTATACCTCTGCGGGAACAGAGAATTCTTCATTACGGTAATGTCTCTTGAGGAACGAATTGGCTTTTTCAGTGCCACTTCCAGTAAACTGGCAAGAACTAGCGTCAAATGTCAGCATATCGCTCACAACGACGTCAGAATCAATCATAGAGATACCGTGAGTAGCAAGAGTCTGCTGAGCGCTATCTAAGGCCTCTGCCCATATTTTTTCAGCGCCTTCAGCCGCTTTTGCAACAACAGCGGCACGATCTTGAGACATCGACGTTCCGCATTTGAACGCAATGTTCGCCAAATTGCACCACTCGCTTGTAGCCTTTCCAATAGCCACTTCTGCATTCAAAGACTCGTAATCTCTCGATTTTACGGCGTCAATGAAATTACGCTGGTGTTCAATTTGTCCGCTATTTCCCTTAAACTGCTTGATCAATTTACCATCGACGTCAAACGCTTTCGCGCCGCCGCGCTGTCCTTCAAGCCTACCGCCTTCGCAATATGCGATATACCCGGATCCCGGACCCGGATGAGGACCGGCAGAACGAGAGCCCTTCATTGCCAAGGTCGATAAGCCGAGGACGACAGGAATCGTGCCAGTATCAAAATAAACGAAATGGATATTGGGAGTTTCACCATCGTCTTTTTCACCAGCGCGGATACCTCCACCTAAAATACGCTTGGGGAACTCAGCCTTGTCAAGTAAAACATTATTTCGGCAGTCGTCCAAAACATGAACGCCCCAGTTCCCCATCTCGCCAGTGCCGGTATTCCAGGACCAGTGCCAATCGTAGTGTAAACTATTGCGGTAGAGAGGAACGTCGTCAGCCGGTCCAAGCCAGAGATTCTTATCAACTGTTTCCGGATAAGTTAGCGGCGTTTCACGTAATCCGATCGGATTGCGAGGCATGTAATGATTAACACGCGCCATCTGGATCTCGCCTAACTGTTTTTCTTCATGAAGGAATTTTTTAATCTCTTCCTGCATTTTGTCGCTACGCTGTTGCATGCCAACCTGACACACTCGCTTATATTTTCTAGCGGCTTTTACAGTCTGAATTCCCTCAAAAACGTTATGTGCCAAGGGTTTCTCGACATAGACGTCTTTTCCTGCCTGCATTGCCCAAATGGCTGCCAAACAATGCCAATGATCGCACGTCGCAACAA
This sequence comes from Paratractidigestivibacter sp., assembly GCA_963628165.1. Lineage (GTDB taxonomy): Bacteria > Planctomycetota > Planctomycetia > Pirellulales > Thermoguttaceae > RUG369. The sequence goes on from CAVGEG010000014.1 coordinate 4,347, forward strand.
CGACTGCGTCAATATTGTCGTCATCGAGCAACTCTCGGCAATCGGCAAATGTTTTTACTTTATTATCATATTTCTTTGCAGTAGCCCCTAACTTCGCACTGTCAGGATCGCAAATAGAAACAATATCCAAGTCCTCAAACTTTGAGAAATTAGAAATGAGTTCGTTGGCCCTACCGCCGCACCCAATACCACCTAGTCTAATTCTTTCATTTGCCCCACGAACAATTTGTGCAGGAGCAGGAAAACAACTAAGGAGACCCGTAGCAAGGGTCGCGCCAACAAACTGACGCCGTGTCAAATTACCTGTACAATTCATCTTTACCAACCTTTCATGAAACAGGAGAATCGGTACTACTAAGTATACACATTTTCTATCAGAAATTAAACAGTTAAAAAAAACCTTGTCGTTTTACTACGACAAGGTTCAAATTAAAAGGTCAACGAGGCTAACTATTTGACCTCTATCCTTCGAGTAAGATGATCTATTCCCCAACCTAGTTTTTTTTGCAGATTGCAGTAATACTGGTTGCCTGGTACCTCAATCATTCGACACGGCAACGGGGATCTCCTGATAACAATTAAATCATCATGAGACAGTTTCAGTAACGAAACCCCGTCTATGACCAAAAAGGCTTCGCCAGTTACGGCCTGCATCTCATAAACGCGGTTAGAGGAATCAACTACCGGTCTAAAACTCAGGGTCTGAGGAGAAATGGGAGTTATAACCACGTCTTCCAAACTATTGCGCAAAACGGGGCCTCCGGCAGATAGATTCAAGCCTGTTGACCCCACGGGCGTCGCTATCACGAGGCCGTCGCCACGAAACGTCGTCACCCTATCCCCCTCAACTGCTAGGTCAATCTTTAAAATCGAAAAAGGAGCGCCACACTGCACGGCCACTTCATTAACGACCAAGTAGTTCCCAAAGCAAAAACGATCGTCAAGATCCGACAACCATCTCGATGGAAGAACGCAAGGTCCAATACCGGGAGAATTGGTGTTGAGGCTATCAGGTTCTTGAAATAAACGTCGCTTTCTCCAAACAGAACAATTCAAAAGTAACTGTTCTCGACATGAGAAATCGGGGAAATATTCAGATTCAAAAAAATCTTGAACCCCATCGGGACTAACATTGGAAAGAAACCCTAAAGTACCAAGACTTACGGCAAGTATCGGTAATTGATTCACTCCCATTTGATGAACAGCTCTCAGAATAGAACCGTCGCCGCCAAAAACAATCGCCATATCGGCGTCAACTTCCGAAAGATCTACGGAGGTACTGAAATCGGCAACGACAATCTCTACAAATCGTTCCAGAATCGGAGTCAAAGCCTCCACGCCGTCCAGAACTCCATCACGAGAACCATTACCAAGTAAAATCGCCTTCATCATATAGTGACGCTCTTCTTTTTGGAATTAAAGCCTCAAACAATACCATGAGCCTTTTCGTACGCGAGGATTTTATCCTTGTAACGCAACGTCAACCCGATATCATCCCAACCGTTTAAGAGACAATCACGTCGAAAATCGTCAATTTCGAATTGGATATCAAGACCATATTCATCCGTTATCTTGCAGTTTTCCAAATCAACAGAAAGTTTATACGGACGATGCTTTTTCTCCCTCTCGAACAGGTCGTCAATTAACTCTTCAGACAACTTGATCGGCAAGTATCCATTTTTAAAGGAGTTGTTGTAAAAGATATCCGCAAAGCTGGAGGCAAGTATAACCTTGAATCCATAGTCGGCAATCGCCCATGGGGCGTGTTCGCGACTAGATCCACAACCGAAATTACGACGGGCTAGGAGAATCGTCGCCTTACGATACATCGGTTGATTAAGTTCAAAAGCAGGATTCTCCACGTAGTCGTCGTTCAGATAACGCCAATCAAAAAAGAGAAATTTACCAAAACCACTTCTCTCTACGCGTTTCAAAAATTGCTTAGGAACCAATTGATCGGTGTCAATATCACTACGATCCATTGGCGCCACTAATCCCTCGTGCTTAGTAAATGGTTGCATAACCCAATCCCCGGTTAATAGTCGTTCTTTGAAATAAAATATACTCGCTTACTAAGAGAAAACAACTAAGAAAGTCATTCTCACTCATTTCATTTTAAGTCGACAAGAAATCAGTTATATTTCCAGTTACGAATGTCGACAAAATGCCCCTTAACAGCCGCCGCCGCCGCCATCTTCGGAGACACAAGGTGAGTTCTTCCACCCTTCCCCATTCGACCTTCAAAATTACGATTACTTGTTCCTGCGCAACGTTCCCCTGGCATTAACCTATCGGGATTCATTGCGAGACACATACTACAACCGGGCTCTCGCCATTCGAATCCAGCCTCAATAAAAATCTTATCGAGACCTTCCGCTTCCGCCTGACGTTTTACAATTCCACTTCCGGGAACCGCTATGGCACGTAACCCTTCGGCAATTTTATAGCCTTTTAAGACTTGAGCGGCTACTCTTAGATCTTCGATACGTCCATTGGTACAGGAACCGATGAAAACCCAATCTAACTTGATCGAAGAAATCGGATCGCCTTCATGAAGATCCATGTACTGCAACGCAGTCTTTGCCATCTTTTGTTCTTCGACATTATCAAAGGAATCAATGGCGGGAATTGCGTCCGTAACGGCTACGCTTTGAGCAGGATTTGTTCCCCAAGTTACACGGGGTTCAATATCGCTGGCGTCAAAGACAACCTCTTTATCAAAAACGGCGCCCTCATCTGACGGAAGGAGCTTCCACTCTTCAACCGCATCGTCAAAGTCCTTACCCTTTAACATATGCGGGCGTCCTTTAAGCCAGGCAAAAGTGGTTTCATCGGGAGCAATCATACCAACGCGGGCTCCCATTTCGATAGCCATATTACAAACGGTCATGCGCCCTTCCATAGACAGAGATTGAATCGCTTCCCCCGCAAATTCTACGGCATATCCAGCACCTCCCGCTGTCGTCATCTTATTGATGATATAAAGAATGACGTCTTTTGCCGAAACCCCGGATCCCAAAGAATTGTTGATCGTAATCCGCATCGTTTTCATTTTCTTTTGACGCAGAGTCTGGGTTGCCAAAACATGCTCAACTTCGCTCGTTCCGGTTCCCATCGCAATCAGCCCAAAAGCTCCATGGGTTGCTGTATGGCTATCACCACAAGTCAGTGTCATTCCTGGCTTTACATGTCCTTCCTCTGGAGCGACAACGTGAATAACGCCTTGCTCGACGTCATTTAAATCGTAAAGCCTAATTCCGAATTCTTCGCAATTTGCTCTCAATGTTTCGACTTGTTTTCGAGCAATAGGATCCTCAATAGGCTTACTACGATCAGTTGTAGGAACGTCATGATCTTGAACTGCCATCACTCGATCAGGGTGTCGGACTGTTCTACCAGCCATTCGAAGTCCCTCAAATGCTTGAGGACTCGTTACTTCATGACATAGTAATTGATCGATGTATATGATCGCCGAACTATCTCCCGGTTCTTGATAAACAAGGTGTTTCTCCCATATCTTATCATACATCGTCTTTGGTTTATTACAGACTTGCGAAGAAAACTGCTCCATAATTAACACCTTTATAAACTATTTCAAGAATGAAGTTCGTCTCAAGATAATGAAACACGACACACAATGAGACCTTACGTATTCTAATTCAGGCATTCTGTTCGTCAATCCAGAAACACGCTAGGGGAGTCGTCTCATTTTTAATTTTTCCCTAGCTCTCTTCACTACCAATTATGGCCTCTCCTCGCTTCCTTGCTGTTCAATAACATCGTCTATGAACGAATCAATGGCATTAATGATCTCCGGCGTTATATTATTTCCCATCTCTGATATCTGATGAGAGTAACCGGGACACTCCAAAAACTCAACCTTCTTGGCGCCTAAGGCTTTCAAAGAAGCTGCCATGAGTTCATTTTCCTCAACTCGACATTTCCATTCCAACTTTCTATCGCCTAGCAAGAAAAAAATCGGAGGAAAAGAGCTTGAAACCCCGCCTAACGGCGCCTTATCGTCTACAAAAGGCACGTACTGACTTCCTGCGTAAGAGAGTTCCTCCTTCACGTGAAAGTGAGTGGTCATCTGACCGCTTACTGGTATGATCCCAGCAATCTCTTGTGGATCATGGTGATAAATATTAAGCCACTTTGAATATGCACTCACCATAGTTACAAGGTATGCTCCCGCGCTTCCCCCCGAGACAAAAACTTGCGATTGGTCTCCTCCGTATCTAGATATATTATCCAAAACCCATGAAATGGAAGCGGCGGCGTCCTCCAAAAATGCGGGATAAGACGCGGTAGGAGACAAACGGTACTCTACGGAAACGATAGCCATATTTCCCTCTTTGCATCTCCTAAGAGCCTTTAAAGCTTGGGGAAAATATTTCTGACCTCCTGTTAAACCTCCCCCGTGAAACCATACAATGGTGGAAAATGGACGCTCTGTATTTTTAGGATAAACCATATCAAGACGACACTGCTTTTCCTTATATGAGTCGTCAATTTTTCCTGGATAATATGGAACGTCGTGTAAAACGTCAAATAATACAGGACTCTGATTCTTGATCTCCTGTTTTGAAGAATCTTGCGACGCACTACGACAAGCATTCTCTTTGGCTTGCACCCAACAACTAACGCCAGAGAATAAAACCAAAGCTAAAGCCCCAAGACTCCAACTAGATAACTTCATATATCTCCCCATTTCAAGCCTTATGATAACGACTGATAGTCAACTTATCGCTCTTCATTTCATGCATTCCACAATATGCTCCAGCGAACCGTCGCTTCCACATAAATCATCTATCCGTTCACATACCAATGAAATTCTACAAAACATGAATCAGTAATGTTTGCGAGTCATACTTCAAAACCGGATTGTGAATCGTTAAAATGAACCTTAGTCCCATTATATACCAAAGATCTTTTAACACGACGTTTATGTCCTTCTTTTACACTGGAAATACAATGCGAAAAAAAAGATTAACCTCTATAAGGATTAACGTCCTTATTTGTCTAGCCACCCTGGCATTTTCTTTGCAACCATGTTTTGCCATAGACGCTGAGGTCTCCAGCAACTATTGGAATCCGGTTCACAGCGATCAATGGGTTGCAACTGACAATTTGGGAAGGGAATTACCAGACCATCAAGAAGTTGGCGATATCCGCCCCGATAAGTTTGTCGCGTGTTTTTACTTTCTTTGGTTAGGGCGACATAGCGATAGCGGACCATATAACATCAGCGAAATACTCCAAGATCATCCTGAAGCACGGGATGATCCCAATTCACCCTACTGGGGGAAAATGGGCGATCCTCACCACTGGGGAGAACCTTTATTTGGTTATTACGTAGGGGAAGACGAAGCTGTTTTGCGCAAGCATGCCCAGATGCTAGGAGACGCAGGAGTCGACGTCATATGCTTTGACGTTACTAATCAGTTTACGTATCCTGAGTCATATAAACCACTCTTTAAAGTTTTTTCAGAAATGCAAAAAGCGGGAAACAAGGTTCCCAAAGTTGCTTTTTTGTGTCCATTTTCGACCCCAAACGCGGTTGTCCGGCAATTATGGCGAGAGGTATATTCTTGTAATTACTACTCTGATGTATGGTTTTACTGGCATGGAAAACCGCTTATCCTAGCCGACCCCGACTTATTGATTTCCTCAGCCTCTTTAACGACCGACGGATGCGTTCCAGTACGGCTAAATTCTAATGGAAAAATTACTCAGCGATTTGAAGCGAATCAGACATTTTCCAAAATCACCCTGTTATCTCCGACCTGGGAAACCAATGGGAATTATGTAAATGTCGCTTTATACAATAGCGCTGGCGAATTAGAACAAAAATTTTCTAAGGTTGCCGTTCACGACAATAAACCGTTCACTGTCGCATTCTCTTCAACGATACCGAAGGGTACGTACACAGTAGAATTAACATATAACTCAGGCAAGGCTGTCGGTTGGTGGGGAAGAAAAAATAGCGCTGGCTCTTCGTTAAAGAACGGAACGTTTATTGAAAGCGCGGTAAACGGAGAAGCGAGCGACATATGCTTTTCGATGGGAATAGATATGTTCGATCCTGAAAGAGAGCAAATTCAGCAATTCTTTACGTTTAGAGCCCCTCAGGCGAGTTATTTTACGGGGCCGACTCAAAAAGATCAATGGAGTTGGTTGGAAGTTTTTCCCCAACATGGATTTTACAATTCCAAAGGTCAACTCGAAGAAGTTAGCGTCGGGGTCGCTCAAAATGCCGTGGATGGGAAACTAAGCGCCTTGAGTCATCCTAAATCTCATGGTAGGAGTTTCTATAATGGAAAAGAGCCGACTCCGCAAGATTGCAACTATTTTGGGCAAAATTTTCAGGAACAATGGAATAGAGCCTTTGAACTCGATCCCGAAATAGTCTTTGTCACAGGATGGAACGAATGGATTGCCTCGCGTTTTGGCTCTAATTCAGGCTTTTACGATTCCCCTCCGGTTACGTTTGTCGACCAATTCAACGAAGAATTTAGTAGAGATTGTGAACCGATGAAAGGTGGACATGAAGACGCTTATTATTACCAATTGATCTCTAATATCCGTAGATTTAAAGGCGTATCTCCACCATCTCAAACTTGCGCTCGCCCAATATCCATTGACGGGAAGTTTGAGGACTGGGTGAACGTCAGACCGAAATTCTATGACACTGTCTCAGATCCAGTACATCGACATTGTAGAGGATGGGGGCAAGGACAGTTCTATGAAAATCAGACGGGAAGAAACGATATTATTGAATCACGTGTTTCCTGTGACAATGCGAACCTGTACTTTTATCTCAAAGTCCAAGATCAGATTCAAGGGGACTATTCCTCAACCGATTGGATAACCCTGCTTATTGACGCAGACGAAAACCCTCAAACAGGCATTAATGGTAATGATTTTGCTGTAATTTCGTCTCCAAAAGGGAAGACATTCCAACTGTGTCGATTGGTAAATAAAGGAGATAGTCAAAGCGTTTCGGTTATCCTTCCATGCATTGAACATTGTATTTCAAAAGACGAACTTGAACTGAAAATACCGATTGACACTATCATGAAATACATCCCAAGCAGAGCATTCAGATTCAAATGGACAGACGGAATTAATGTCCTAAAAGATTGGTCTGTTTTTACAACAGATGGCGACGCGGCTCCCAATGACAGATATTATTTCCGCTACCTTCTTCCATAGAAATTTATAACCAACC
>CAVGEG010000014.1:11587-20781 GCA_963628165.1 Paratractidigestivibacter sp.
GTGGTAATGATTAGAGACTATCAGAATTTACAACGTTTTTACAATTCAATCCCCTTCCCTTTACAAACGTCCTGTATATTTCAACTAGAGAGTTTAAGTAATTGTTCTATGAAAGGAGACAAAATGGACGTTTTCAATTTTTTCACCCTACTCGGAGGATTGGCTCTTTTTCTGTACGGAATGATGGCAATGGGAGAGGGGTTGGTTAAATTTTCTGGGGGAAAATTAGAGCAAATACTTGCCAAACTAACTAAAAATAGAGTGGTCGGTTTGTGTTTGGGATGTATCGTGACGGCTGTCATCCAATCATCCTCAGCAACGACGGTCATGGTTGTAGGTTTTGTTAATGCCGGAATCATGAAATTGGGACAGGTCGTTGGCGTCATCATGGGGGCAAACATAGGTACGACGGCCACGGCATGGCTCCTTTCTTTGACAGGCTTAGAAGGGGACGAAATTTGGGTCAGGTTATTAAAACCGAGCTCTTTTTCTCCCCTTCTTGCTTTAATCGGAGTGATACTTTTAATGCTTAAAAGTCAGTCCGGTTCGAAACAAAAAATGCTTGGCTCTATTTTTATCGGTTTCGCGATTCTAATGACAGGTATGGAAATGATGACAGGTTCCGTATCCTCTTTACCGCACTCCCCGCGGTTTACAAGTCTGCTTACAGCCTTTTCAAATCCCATAATGGGGCTCTTATCAGGGTTGATATTGACGATGGTAATTCAAAGTTCCTCGGCCTCCGTCGGTATTCTACAAGCTGTTTGTACCACTGGGAGTATAACGTACGGGGTGGCAATTCCGATCATTTTAGGTCAAAATATTGGCACCTGTATAACGGCAATTTTATCTTCAATTGGGACTAGTAAAAACGCTCGTAGGGCGTCTCTCATCCATCTTTATTTCAACTTGCTTGGTACGATAGGCTTCATGGTCTTGTTCTATGCCTATAAAACTATATTCCCCCTCTCGTTTTTAGGAAATAACGCTTCAATTTTTGGTATCGCCGTTTTCCATACAATCTTCAATCTTACGACAGCTGTCCTTCTTCTCCCATTTGCTAATTCGTTAGTGAAACTTTCCATACTGACGCTTCCTGATCGTCCTGAGGATCGGGACAAAACATCCCCGATTCGAGCGCAATCCCTGTTGGCGTTGGACGAACGTTTCCTAACACGACCAGCATTCGCCATCAAACTTTGTCAAACAGCCGCTAAAGAGATGGTGCAAATATCTCTCGAAACCTTTCAATTAACTCAGAAAAATATGAAAGACTACGTTGACGAGAGATATCTAGAAGTTATAAAAAAGGAAGAGGAAACTGACTCTTTCGAGGATGTTTTAGGATCTTACCTAACAAAACTAACCAGTCATTCGCTTTCTTATGATGAAGGTCGTTTTCAGGCGGCGCTTCTCCACTCGATTGACGACGTCGAACGAATCGCAGATCTCTCAGTGAAAGTTGCAGGACTAACTAAAAATTTATATAAAGAGGGGATCTCTTTTTCTCCGGAAGCATGGGAGGAATTGGACAAGTTTGGTACGGCGGTAAACGACATCCTTTTTAAAACCACTTTACTATTTGAAAAAGAGGAACTGTTCTCCCCAAGTAATCTTGCTAGGGCTAAAATGATAGAGCCACTTGAGGACGTGATAAATAAGCTCTATCATGAAATCAAAAAGAGACACATGTATAGATTACTTCACGGTCAATGTACTGAAGCGGCCGGATTGATCTTAATTGACGTCTTACGTAATTATGAAAGAATTGCCGACCACTGCACCAAAATTGCCATTACCTTGATTGAGTTAGAATCAGACGACTACAAAACTCATGAATACAGAGAACAGAGCGAAAAGGAAAGATCCGTTCAATTCCAAGATGAATACAAACAATTGAGTCAAACCTACACGCTTCCTAAAACAGAGGAATAACTGATGGCGCTCATATACATTGTTGAAGACGAGCCGGATATTCGAGAAATTGAATCGATAGCTTTGAGGAATAGTAACCATACCGTTGTCGGCTTCGAAAGGGCTACAGATTTTTTCGTAAAAGTGAAGGAAATAATTCCTGATTTAGTCATTCTCGACGTCATGTTGCCCGGCGAAAGCGGTTACAGTATCCTCCACCGTCTTCGAGGCATACCGTCAACTCGCGCTCTTCCTGTTATCATGGTCACTGCTAAAACTGCAGAAATTGACGTCATTAGAGGATTTGACGACGGAGCGGACGACTACCTTTGTAAACCTTTCTCTGTGCTAGAGTTAGTCTCGCGAGTAAAGGCTGTGTTAAGGAGGACTCAGTCGACGTCGGTAATTAAATCTCATCCCTTGTCTCTGGGTAACATCACTTTGGACGACGACCGCCATGTAGTGACAGAATCGGGCAATGTTGTGAACCTCACGTTCAAAGAATACGAGCTACTTCGGTTCTTGTTGGAAAATCCCGACGTCGTTTTATCCAGAGAAAAGATAATGCAACATGTCTGGGAAGTGAACTCTGCCGTTGAAAGCCGTACGGTGGACATGCATATCAAAACATTAAGACACAAGTTGAAGGATAGTGGAAAACAAATTCGAACAGTTCGTAATGTTGGTTATGCCATAGGCGCTACGACTACGAAACAATAATGAAACTAAAAATTAACATACAATTATCAATAATAGCTCTAATTACAATCATATCTACAGTGATTGGTATTACGGTAGTCTACTACAATCTTTTCCAAGATCAGATTAAAAATGACCTAAGAAAGAATGTCGAGTTGCTTACCTATATACCTTTTTTTCAATCTACAAAAGAACCTGAAAAAATCGGTACTCAGTTTCACCTAAACCCTGTGCCTCAAAATAAATTAAAGACTAATGATTTACGAATAACTTGGATTTCCTCTCGAGGCGACATTCTTTATGATAGTGAGGCGAATTACAAGCTTTTACCTAATCATCTTGGTCGTCCTGAAGTTCAAGAGGCAATAAAGAACAATTACGGAGAAGCTATTCGCGTTTCAAGCACTCTCCATATGAACACTTACTACTGTGCCAAAATGTTACCGAATGGCACGCTAATTCGCGTTTCCACGCAAGCGCCTTCAATGATGAAGGTTTTTCTGGCTGTGGCGCCGATTATTGTGATCACTTGCACCATTGTTTTAGCGGCAATCATAACCTTAGGTCGAGTTTTAACGTCGCGTTTCCTGGAACCAATCACTCAAATGGTAGAGGATTTAGAAGACGGTTTGCATATATTACCCTACCCGGAATTGAGACCTTTGGCAGATACAATTCGACTTCAACATGAAAAAATTCTTTCTACAGCAAAGCAGAAACTGGATTTCACGGCCATTGTCTCCCATGAACTCAAGACTCCGTTAACAGCAATTTCGGGTTACGCAGAACTCGTTGAATACAACATTGGTTCACATGAACAACAGGAGGCTTATCTACGTGGAATTCGCCAAAATGTGAATCGTCTCTTATCGCTGATAAATGACGTTGTCAGACTGTCGGAACTGGATAATAAGGAAATCCAGCAGCAATTTTCATCCTGCGACTTGTATGAGTTAGCTGTTGAATGTTGTAACGCTTTGCAATTTAACGCAGATCAGAGGAGAGTGTCGCTTCATATAGAGGGAGATAAAACTCTAGTTTCTGGCAACAAGGACTTATTGAAAGAATTGATAATTAACCTTATCCAGAATGGTATTCAATATAATAAAGAAGGTGGTTTTGTCAAAGTCTCAGTGTATACTAATGATTCTCGTCACTACCTTACTGTAGAAGATAATGGCATAGGCATTCCTCGAAAACATCAGGAACGAATATTCGAGCGATTTTATAGAGTCGACAAAAGCCGATCAAAAGAAACAGGCGGCACTGGTCTTGGTTTAGCAATTGTTAAACACATAGCAGAAATCCACGGGGCTCAAATTGAATTAAAAAGCGAAGAGAACCGCGGGGTGAATATCTCGGTTATGTTCTGAGATTGGTAAATGGATCATGAACTCATCTTGTCTTGCATTGCAACGTAAAGATGAGCTGCGCTTGTCTTCTTTCTTCATCTCTAAGTCCAATTACACTTGCTCTTTTAAAGAACTCACTAGAGTCAATTACCGCGTAAATCCACACGAAGCAGACCGAGGTTTTCTAAAAGATAATCTTATGTCTAAAATGCGGTCGTTATTTTACACCTTCTTCTGAAAGCTTATGAAAGAAGACGTCTCAACTCCTTATAAGGAAAAGGGCAAATCCAGAACAATAGAAAACTGGACTTGCCACCCAAATTGAACAGATATTAAAGAATTAACCTCTGACAACTTGACGCTTGAGTTATAATCTTCAACCTTCTCTTTAGCCAGAGGTTTATGCGAATATCAACCCCTCAAGTTTCTTTCAATCTGCTGTTGTTCGATTTCCTTCACCCGCTTGATTCTTCGAGAATGTCGTCCACCATCTGCAAACGAGACGCTTAGCCAAGTACGAACGAGATCGCTTATCGCAGACTCAGTCAACATCTCAGCAGACAGGCACAAGACGTTTAAATCATTATGGAGACAGCTTAGTTCAACCGAGAGAACGTCTGAAATAGGAGCGGCTCTTACTCCTTCAAATTTATTCGCGACAATACTCATTCCTATTCCTGTCCCACAAATTAAAATCCCTCTATCCGCCTCGTGGGTCGAAACAGCTTCGGCAACCTTTTGGGCCACCTTGGGATAATCAATGGGCGATGGACATTCTGGTCGAGGGCCAACGTCAACGACGTCATGCCCTAATGAAGCTACGAGACGCCCTAGATTCAAGCGAATCTGGATTCCGTGGTGATCACTTCCTATGAAAACTCGCATATTTTACAAACTAACTAATTAATGAGATTACCTAACGAAGTCAACAATTTAGGAAATGAATTTGTCACTTTTGATTATCCAATCAACTCTTGAATTTGATCGCACAATTCACACGCTTGAGACTTAGTGGGAGCTTCAGCAATGATACGCGCGATAGGCTCAGTATTGCTCGGTCGAACAAGAACCCACTTATCCGGCCAGTCGATTCGTATACCATCATCCAAACTCTTTTCCTGACTATGATATTGCTTGCACAAGAAATCGACAATGGTCTGGAAATTTCCTTCTGGAAGAGAAATCTTACGTTTAACAATCGAATATCCCTTAATTTCCGTCACAATCTTAGACAACGGCTGGTTATTACGGGCCAGCATCTCGAGAACTTGCGCCATTCCGACGAAGGAGTCTCTTACAAATCCGACAGTCGGATCAATAGGGCCGCCATTCCCCTCCCCGCCATAGACCGCATTTTTCTCCTTCATCAAATCAACAACGTTAGCCTCGCCAACTGGAGAGCGGAAACACGCTCCGCCATACTCTGAAGCAATATCGTAGGCCATCCTACTCGAAGCGCAGTTTACAACCAAATTGAACGCAGACTTGGAGTCGGCAAGATGAAGTTTTTGCAATCTATTTTTGGAACAAATCACCGTTGTATACTCCTCGCCGATATATACTCCACGTTCATCGATGAGCGCAAGACGGTCAGCGTCCGGGTCCTGACAGAAACCGATGCAGGCGTTCGAATTTACAACACTTTGCAAAACGGACTGAAGGTTCTCTTCTGTGGGCTCCGGCGTGTGTAAAAATTCACCGTTAGGAGTTGCTCCATTGATTGACACTTCACAACCTAACGCTTCTAATAGCCTCTTCCCCAAAATAGAACCAGAGGCGTTATTCGAATCAAGCAAAACTCGAAATTTCTTAGATCGGATTAGGTCAACATCGACAGTTGACAAAACCAAATTCAAATGAGCGATGGTCGAATCGTCTACCAAGGTTCGCTTACCTAAATTATCGACGTCCTTCCAACCAGGATTCCAAGACTGAGCAGCCTCAACCTCTTTGTATATCCTCAGAATCTCAGCGCCTTCACGTTTGGGAATAACGCGACCTTCAGCAGAAAACAGTTTCAGACCATTGAAATTCTTGGGATTATGACTGGCAGATATCTGAATTCCCCCTGCCGTCTTTAGAGATCTCACCAACACCCCAACCGTCGGAGTTGCAGCGACTCCCGCGTAATAAACATTTCGACCTACGGCATTCAACGCTGAACAAATTGCGTCTGCAAAAATCTCTCCCGATTTTCTTCCGTCATGAGCAATCACAAATGGAGCGTCAGACTCTATTGCTTTGGAATAAACCAAAGCATAACGAATAGCAACCTCTGGAGTCAAAGTTACGCCTATTTCACCACGAAGACCGGAAACGCTAATTATAAGTGGACTTGTCATCTGAATTACCTTTAAGGGAGAGCTGTTTCTTTGGAAGCAGGAACAAACGACCTCAATCACTGCGGAGAACCTGTCAAATCTGCAAAGAGCCTGAAATGTATACCAAAAGTCGTCGAGGATAGAATTTCGTAGAGATCTCCACCCCCTTAAATAGGCTAACACACTCCTTAACAACCTAATGGCACATTGGGTTACACTTTCAAAGGCCGCCGCTTGAACCCTCTGGGTCTGATTTTAAAAAATTTCCAACATTAATCAAGGGGCTTCGAGCGCTATATCCGCCAATATAAGAGGGATGAAGAGACTAATACGTTTTGTTCTCAATCTATGGTTTCCGTAACTCTTTGTAGATTGCTAATCCAAATACAGTTTCCAAGTTTTCACAACGAGGCTTAATAAAATAAATATAACCCTGGGCGTTTTTCCCTTGAATACTATAATTAAGAGAGAATTGCCAGGTTTCATGTTTCCTAACTAAACTTCAGGGTAACCTTATATGTCTCGTTATAATCATTCGGAAATTGAAGCAAAATGGCGCCTGTACTGGAGCCATAACAAGACTTTTGCGACTCCTCGTCTCCCTAGGGATTTACCCAGTAATCGAGACGGGAAGAAGGCGTATGTGCTCGATATGTTTCCTTACCCAAGCGGACAAGGTCTGCATGTAGGGCACCCGGAGGGGTATACGGCAACTGATATTTATTGCCGTTATCTAAGAATGAACGGTTATTCAGTTATGCACCCAATGGGGTGGGACGCTTTCGGTTTGCCAGCGGAGCAACATGCCAAAAAAACAGGCATTCATCCGGTTTCAGTTACGACTGGGATAGAGAGTTAGCAACAACTGATTCACGCTATTTTCGCTGGACTCAGTTTATTTTTCTTCTCCTCTTTAACTCATGGTACGACCAAGAGGCCAAACGCGCTCGAAACATTCAAGAACTTCCTATACCGGAAGACGTCGCCTCTGAGGGAAAAGACGCCGTTCGTCATTATATCGACGATCACCGCCTAGCCTATCAAACTGAAGCGCCTGTAAACTGGTGTCAGGAACTCGGCACTGTGTTGGCCAACGAAGAAGTTGTCGGCGGGGTGAGTGAACGAGGTGGATTCCCTGTTGAACGAAGACCGCTTCGCCAGTGGATGCTGAGAATTAAGGAATACGCAGATAGATTAGAAGAGGGGCTCGACGACCTGAATTGGCCGGAGAGCGTTAAAACCCTGCAAAGAAACTGGATCGGCAAGAGCGTAGGCGCCGAAGTTGACTTCTATATCGGGAACCCTAATCAGTACGATTCCTGGAAGGCTCAGCGGGAAATTAGCGGATTCCCACGCAAACCACAAGATGACGTCCTGAGAGTTTTCACCACCCGTCCTGACACGTTGTACGGCGTTACCTACATGGTGATCGCCCCCGAGCATCCCGCCCTAAAAGCAATTACAACCCCCGAGCAAAAGCAAGAAGTTGAAAGTTATTGTCGTCAGGCGTCTTTCAAATCTGAACTTGATCGAACCGCGTTAATCAAAGACAAAACAGGCGTGTTCACCGGGGCATATGCAATAAATCCATTGAACAATAGTCTTGTTCCTATCTGGGTAGCCGACTATGTTATAATGCAATATGGAACTGGCGCTATTATGGCAGTGCCTGCGCACGATTCTAGAGACCACGAATTCGCTCGCAAGTTTAGTCTCCCCATTAGACAAGTTGTAAAGTCGCTTAATATGACCCCTCAGGAGGAAGAAGAGCGTCTGAAAACAGAGGCCCTTTCCGAGTGTGGCGTTGCCATAAACAGCGGAGAGTATGACGGAACCCCCACGGAGGAATTTAAATCTCTCGTCATACAAGCCCTGGAAAATAAGGGAATTGGCAAAAAAACTGTAAACTACAAACTGAGGGATTGGCTCTTTAGTCGCCAGCATTTCTGGGGGGAACCCTTCCCGCTTTTAAGAGAACTTGACGAACAAGGAAAACCGACGGGAGTCGTAGTTCCTTTGAATCCATCTGAATTACCCCTTGACCTTCCAGAAGGAATCGCTTTCGACGCCAGTAAACACTCTCCAGAACCACCTCTTGAACAAGCGCCTCGAGAATGGCTATACGTTGAGCAAAATGGAAAGAGATACAAAAGGGAAACGAACACGATGCCACAATGGGCGGGTTCATGCTGGTATTATCTGCGTTATCTAGACCCTCATAATGACGAACAACTGGTCGACCCTGAAATCGAAAAGGCTTGGACTCCTGTCGATTTGTATATCGGCGGCGCCGAACACGCGGTTCTCCATTTGCTTTACGCAAGATTCTGGCATAAGGTTTTGTACGACTTAGGATACGTTTCCACAAGCGAACCGTTTACGAAGCTCGTCAACCAAGGAATGATTCTCGGTGAAATGGAGTTCACAGCCTATAAAGACGAGGTTGGCAACTATGTTTCACCGAAGGACGTAGAACTAGTAAAACAAGGAGAGTACATCCGTAAAAAGGATAAAACGCCTGTGTCACCTGTGAAAATTGATCCTCGTCAGATTAAGAAAAACGGAGACTCATACGTTTTAGCGAGCGATTCGTCAATCGTCGTTGTAGGAAAATCTGAAAAGATGTCTAAGAGTCGTGGTAACGTCGTCAATCCAGACGATGTAGTCTCGCAATACGGGGCCGATTCTCTTAGACTTTATGAAATGTTTTTGGGTCCTCTAGAGGCTGTTAAACCGTGGAACCAGGACGGCGTCTCGGGCGTACGAAGCTTCCTCGAAAGAGTTTGGCGCATGATAACCGACGAGCCCGCTGAAGAGGAAGTTATAAACAGTTCAGTTAAAGACGTCCCCCCCACTCCGGAACAGGACAAAGTTTTACACAAAACGATAAAGGCGGTTACGGAGGACA
>CAVGEG010000014.1:20952-46962 GCA_963628165.1 Paratractidigestivibacter sp.
CCGCGATCGCTCGTATGATGGAGTTTGTCAAGTTCTTTGGACATGAGGAAGTTCGCCCTCTGTCGGTGATGAAAGACTTCATCCTTCTACTTTCGCCGTTCGCCCCTCACATTGCCGAAGAACTTTGGGAACTTCTAGGAAATACCCAATCTCTCGCCTATGAGAATTGGCCTACCTGGAATAACGAGGTAATCCAAGAGCACAAAGTTACCGTTCCTGTCCAGGTAAACGGTAAACTGAGAGCAAGAATTGAGTTACCTGTCAATCTCAACGCAGAGGACACGGAAAAACATGTTCTGCACGATCCGAAAGTTGACGCCTTACTGAAGGGACAAACAATTATTAAGAAAATTGTCATTCCTGGTAAATTGGTCAATTTCGTAGTTAAAAAGTAATTACCAGAGGGGACAGAGTAGCTCATTTGAACGTCTCGTCCCTTTTTTAACCTCATTTCTGAATACGCTAGAAACACCGTGTCTCTAGTCTGTCGATTGACCTCTTATTTCTCTGGAATGAGAAATCTTTAAAAGAGGTAAATAACATGACGTTTAGCTACATCCTCGTTAATAATTTAAAGATGTAAGAATAGAATGAATCGACGTGTCTAAGGGCCGTTATAATTCGTGATTTTATATGTGAAAAAAACAAAGCCGTCTCTTTTTATCCCGCAACAAGCGCCATTTCTTGATCATGCGTGTAGTTACTGGAGGAGTCTACTTCTCACAAACAAACACTTCGAAGAGCTCTATGCGTCAAAAAACTTTAATATTCCATTCTTGCCTTATGGAATCGACGATTCGTTTCTATTAAAATATTGCGGAGGCTCCAACTGTAATTCGACTCATTCGAGAGCCTCCTCCTGCTATTCCATGGAGTTCGTTGTGACGCTGAGGGTCGTCCTCAGGAAATCAGTAATTGCTAACCTCTACTAAGGACTTTTGGAATGAAAACATACTTTTCGTCCTTCTGGATCTTCCTGTTATTCGTATTCGGAAGCTCTACCTCCTTGTTCGCTGATGTTACGCTTCCCAATTGCTTCACGAACAATGCGGTTCTACAGAGAGACAAACCCATTTGCGTTTGGGGCTGGGCAGCTCCCGACGAAGAAGTTACTGTAAGCTTCAATGGAACGTCCGCCTCGACCAAAGCCTTGTCTGATACAACTTGGCAGGTTGAACTTCCAGCTCATCCTGCCTCTTTTGACGCCAGAGAACTCGTTGTTCAGGGTGATAACCGTCTGGTTTTTTCCAATATCCTTGTTGGTGAAGTGTGGATTTGTAGCGGTCAATCCAATATGGAAATGCCTCTGAACTCTTGGGGACAAAAACTCAAGGGAACTGACAATCCAAGATTGGCTTGCACCGAAGAAGAGTTAACTGGAGATTACAGTTACATTCGCTTCAACAGAGCTCGTCATGTTGTTAGCGATGAACCTCAAACGAATTTTGCAACTGACGGTTGGAAAGTCTGTCGAGACGGTGTGCAAAAGGATTGCACTGCCGCAGGATTCCATTTTGCCCAGCGTCTTTACAAAGAACTTAACGTTCCGGTTGGATTGATTGATTCGAACTGGGGCGGTTCCAATATTAATAGTTGGATCCCCGACGAAGGCTGGAATCAATTACCAGAAACTAAAGAGATTGGCAAACAATTAATTGCGGAGAGAGCAACTACCACTAATCCCGGCGCGAAATGTGGCGGCATGTATAACGCGATGTTGGCTCCGTGGATTAATTACGGCTTCAGAGGAGCAATTTGGTATCAGGGATGCACGAACGCGGGCGAGCGTGAATTCTATTACTTCAAACAAAAAGCGATGATTCGCGAATGGAGAAAAGTATTCAATAATGGAGATTTCCCCTTCTATTGGGTTCAGCTTGCCCCCTTCACCGCTCCTACAGACAATCCTAACCAAACAGGTGATTGGCCTTATCTCCGCAATGGCCAAACCCTTTGCTTAGAAGTTCCATTCACGGGTCAGGCTGTCATCATGGACGCGGGCGAAGCTGACGATATCCACCCGACAAATAAGTATGTGGTTGGCAATCGCTTAGCTCTTTGGGCTCTAGACAAGATCTTCAATAAAGACGTTGAATCCTGTTCTCCGATGGTTAAAAATGTTTCCTACGATGCTGACAAAGTTACAATCGAATTCGAACATGTAGGGGCTGGACTTGTTGCCGGTCGCTTGAATGACAGAAACTTTGAACAAACGGACAATGAAACTTTGAAATGTTTCGCCGTCGCAGGCGCTGATGGAAATTACGTCTGGGCAAACGCTGAGATTGTCGGAAAAGATACAGTCGTCGTCTCAAATAAAGACGTTGCCACCCCATGCGCAGTGCGCTACGCTTTCCAGATGTGTCCTACTGGATGCAATCTTTACTCCGCTGAAGGACTTCCGGCTTGTCCGTTCGAAATTCACAAATAATCGTCTTACACAAATGTAATCGCTAGAAAAACGACGAGTTTCCTTTTGATCGTTTGTCGTTTTTCTAGCGACGTTTTATGTAGGCCTTTGGTCTAATTAGTTACAGCTTCTTCATTAGTAAAGATTCTCATATTTCTAGGCGTCATATAGTACACCTTCCCCTCTTCCATTTGAAGGTCGGATCTTTCTTGATGAGAAATCTCTGCAACCAACGTTTCCCCGGTATCTATAATCATTTCTGCGTGAACCAAATTTCCAGCAGAACGTATTCGTACAACGGTAGCAGGAAAAGATAACCTATTGATTTGAGGCATTTTGGTTATTTCAAAGTCGTGGGGTCTTATAAAGATTGTTACGGGGTTAAGAATATCGCCTTGGTATTGCCCTTCTAAACCCAGAACCTTCGCTACGTTTTCGGAACTTTCAGCATTAAACGGCGCCTTGCTACTGTGATTTCCTAACCAAAGTTGTCCGCTCTCCATTCGACCTCTAAAGTGATTGACCTGACCGAGGAAATTCATAACAAACGCTGTTTTAGGGCAGTGAAATACCTCGTCAGGCGTGCCGATTTGTTCGATCTTTCCATGATTCATAACAGCGACTCGGTCTGCTAGCTCTAGGGCCTCGTCTTGATCGTGGGTAACAAACACGCTCGTTAAGTGGATTTCATCATGCAACCTTCTCAACCACGCCCGCAACTCAACGCGAACTTTAGCGTCTAGAGCTCCAAAGGGTTCATCCAGTAACAATGCCCTAGGCTCAACAGCCAAAGCGCGCGCAAGAGCCACTCGTTGTCTTTGTCCCCCTGAAAGTTGAGAGGGATATCGGTCTGCATAATTATCAAGCTGAATCATATGCAAAAGTGCATTGACCTTTTCTTTGACTTTCTCTTGAGAAGGGCGCTCTTTTCGGGGTTTAACTGTCAAACCAAAGGCTATGTTGTCAAAGACTGTCATGTGTCGAAAAAGTGCGTAATGTTGAAAAACAAACCCCACCCCACGCTCATTGACCTTTTGCTGGTCAATCCTAACGCCTCTAAAAAACACGGAACCACTCCCTTCGTCTGGTTTTTCCAAACCGGCTATAATGCGTAGAAGTGTTGTTTTTCCCGAACCGGAAGGTCCAAGTAAAGCGACCAGCTCCCCTGCTTCAACTCTTAAAGTTACATCGTCAAGCGCTTTAAAATTTCCAAAAGATTTTGTTATATTCCTTGCTTCAACGCCCATTTTGATTTCCGATCTTTTGCAAATATGATTGAATAACGCCTAATTACTTTTCGCTTCCATCATGCTCGTTGCTTCGTATTCGTACTTCTAGCACGGTTTTGACTACTAACGTAATAATCGCAATGGTGGCTAATAGGGTTGCCACTGCAAAAGGAGCCGCGCCACTTTCATAACTCTGATATAGAGCGTTGATATGCAGAGGAAGAGTGTTCGTCTTCACGCTATTCCTTGCCACCACCACCGCGGCGCCAAATTCCCCCATAGCGCGTGCATTGCAGAGAACAATTCCGTAGAGTAACGCCCATTTAATACTAGGTAACGTAATCCTCCAAAAAATCTGCCAACCATTCGCCCCGAGCACACGCGCCGCTTGTTCTTCCTCCGTTCCTTGACTCTCCATTACAGGAATTAGTTCGCGAACAACAAAGGGGAATGTAACAAAAATAGTCACAATTACAATACTAGGGGTCGCGTATAATATACGAATGTTGTTCTTTAGCAACCATTGTCCCAAAGTTGAAGACGAGCCCAAAAGAAAGACAAAAAGGAGACCGGCGATAATAGGAGAAATTGCGAAGGGTAAATCGATAAAGGAAATCAAAAAACCTTTACCCCAAAACTGAAATTTCCCCAGAGCCCACGCGGCGGCCAGACCAAAGACGATATTTAAAGGCACTGCAATCGCAGTGGCTAGCAAGGTCATTTTTAAGGCATGTAGCGTGTCCTTATTGTTCAATGCGGAAATAAATACCATTATTCCGTCAGCAAACGCCTCGAAAAAAATGCACAAAAGAGGCAGGAATAGAAACAACGCCAAAAAGAGACAGGTTAGTACAATTAATGCTAGATGTGCTAAGGCGATTCGTTGACGAGCCCCCTTTCTACTCTTTCTAAGCAAACAGAATCCGATTTTTGTCCACGGAATGGAGATTTTCCTCGAGAATTTTTGATTACTCATTTCTGCTATTGCCTGTGTAAAAACTAGATCCAGAATACAAACCTTTACTAACCTACTAATCATGCGTAGTACAATATTGGAACTCAAACAAGCGACGTTTTCGTACAACTGTCCTCGAGACATGGAGAGCTGTATTGAGTTATAGTTGTATTCACGTTAACTTCGCCCTCTTACAAACTCTCTTTAAACGATAGCTACATCAAAGTCCTCTTATCAAATTCTCGCTCCGCTTGGTAATCATCGTCAAACCAAACGAAGGAAGACGGAATTTACTCCTCTATGGAGCACACGGTCAAAGTTTGATTATTCCCCGTCATCTCAAAAACGATTAATCTTCAATGCGCACAATCTTTTAATGACTGAAATTCCTCAAACTCTTCAAGACTTTGCCCGAATCATCGACATAGTTCTCATTAAACGCCTATGGTATATTCTCAATAAAAACCGTCGTCCCCTACAAGCTCTGGAAATTTATCGTGATATGTTGAATCTTCAGAGTATTTTCAGTCTAGCACGACGCCGCAAAGAACCTCGAAACAACCTCCTGAGTTCAGCAACATATTATTTCATTTGTGATTTCATATTAAAAATAAATTAAAGCCGCAGACTTCCTTCAACTTATCGTCATTATGCCTAAACTTCTTCACTTTCCCCCTAACTTGTTATTTGTCCTTTCTAAAAATATTTGCCCCCAAGGTAACAAGATTAATAAGGAAACGCCTATATAATTTCTCTCACCACCTGTTATGATTTACAAGAGAGTATTCCGAGTTACGATAAAACGCTGATAGCAATAAGCTTTCAGACAATTAAAGTATCGTACCTGCGAAATCTATTTCACTTTGGGATTATTGGGAAACGCTTGTCATTATCATTTTTAACTAGGATTAGAAATGCCTCGCAATAATATACTAATAATAATTGTAATATCCTTTGTATCGATCTTTATCGCTTCAAAGACTTCTATTCGCGATCAGATATTTCAAAGCGTCGTAAGCCTAATAAATACGAATTCATACAACGCTCCCTCTGACAACACGATCAGAGAAGGGGCAATGATAGGAGCGCTAGCGTCTGTAGAAGATTATCCCTATACGGCTTACATTCCCCCTGCTTCGCAAGACGATTATCTTATGGAAATTCAGGGACAGTACGCAGGCGTTGGTTTATCTTTTCTTTTTAGGGATACAAAGAGTCGAGAATTCTATTTCACCCCATTAAGAAATAGTCCTGCTACACGCGCAGGTCTAAAATTTGGAGATAGACTCGTCGAAATCGCTGGACGACCTGTTGAGTCAATGACCACTGAAGAAGTCCTAAGCTCGTTAAAAGGAGAAGCGGGTACGTCTGTAGACATAAAGATTCGAACAAGAGAGTCTCTTGATCAATTTAGCGATATAGAAGACGTCGCGCAGTTGAATAGTTCAGATTTACAAGCCAATGCAAAAGTTTTGCCAGGTGTAAGAGACCTTTCTCTTACGCGAGAAGTTATACAGCAAGAGGTAGTCAAGGGAAATCATTTAAACAGTTCTGGCGATTGGTCCTTTGTCCTAAGCGCCAATGATCAAATCGGCTATATCGCCATTGAACAATTTACAGATTTAACAACGCCCTTGACCCTGGCTGCCTTAGAGCAACTAAAAGGCTTAAACGTCTCAAAACTAATATTAGACTTCCGAGGAAATCCTGGAGGATTTCTTCCTGACGCTGTGGCAATTTGCAATGAACTGCTCGCTCCTGGAACGCCAATAGTTGAAACCCGCTCCCCCCAAGGCAATCGAAGGCTTTTGGCTTCACACAATGATCAGGCCTCTAGGTTTAAAATTACCGTTCTGGTGGACGAAGACAGCGCTAGCGCTTCAGAGATAGTCGCAGCGGCCCTACAGGACGCGGGGGTTGCTATTGTCGTTGGCGCCAGGTCTTACGGCAAAGGCACGATACAATCTCTCTTTGAACTGCCTTTTCACTCGGGTTCTGTTAGAATGACCACCGCATCTTTTTGGCGCCCATCAGGAAAACGCATTCATCGTTCCAAACAAAACCCAGATGAAGACTGGGGGGTTACTCCCACGGATGGCTTCAATATTCCATTGAAGCCGTGGCAAAAAATATACCAAAAATGGGTTCGTACTGTTTATGATTCAGAAAAAGACTTTGACCCTGAGGTTCACCGTAAACTATGTATGTCTATGGCTTCGATCCTTAAAGACGTTAACAGCTCTCTTAATTTGGCGACGGATGATGAAAGAATAGAAAAACTTGCAGAATTCGGAATTACCCAAGATTTTATTGAAAGGCGCCATGATGGGCAAAACGTCAATGACAGTGTCAAAGAGAGCTCGGAAAAATCAACCGACTCTCCTGAAACCTCCTTTGTTCCCCTCGGTGATTTCCCATTTTTTGATCCTCAATTAGACAAGGCCATAGAATACCTCGAATCCATTCCTTGATGAGAGCCTCAAGTTAGCCTTTTTATGAGATATCGAGAACGCTCAACAAAGCATCTTGTTTAACGTCCGATCCTTGAACGTTAAACAAGAAGTCTTTTATTTCATGCTTTTTTACTTTTTAAATATATTATTAGTGACAACATCTATTAATGAAATATCTCTTTATTAGAATATTCTCATTTTGTTCTGAACGGAGTCGTCCACGGTTATCTAACCTGTTCATCTACAACTACCTAGTCGTTAAAAAGTTGTTTGTAACAACACTCCTCATAGACGAGAAGCATGAAGTGAGTATTCTCAGATGGGTTACGTGTTTCTCTGTTTATCAACGAGAGGAAAAGTATCCTTCCCAATTACTTTCCTCGTGCATTCTCTTATGTTGTCAGAACCGGATAAAATAGCGATAATGTAGAAGATTGCTAAACCAAGCCAAGCCCACTCACCATTGCAGAAACCTTTTTTTGCACTAAAATAAGAGGGCGTTGTTGCGTCCTTTATTCTTCTTCGCGCGTTAACCTGTTAAGGATGACACACATGCGTCACGGGGTGTGTTGTAATTGTTAACTTCGCATCAATAATTAAGGGGTGTTACTTTGTTTGTCGCTGCTTCTACTAGGTGTTTCCCAGATTTGACTTTTCGCAATAGTCTGCAGGCGTTGTCTGAACTAGATTTTAGATCTGCTGAGATAGTCGTTGGAGGAATGAAGAGCGATATTCCTCTATCTTGGCTCGGTACAGAAGATGTTCTTGAAGCGGGCAAAGTCTGCCTACTTCAACGTCAAATCACTCCAGTCACTCTGTTTTTGGACGTTTCACCATCTGATCCTAAATTCTATACCTACTTTGAGAATTGCGTTCGTTTTTGTCAGATGATCAAGGTCGTAACATTGGTGATACGGTCTTCCTCCATTGGCGCGCCATATAACGAAGAGCATGAAAGACTGTCGCGTTTAACAAAGTTTGCTTTAGGCTTTGGAGTGGTAGTTTCCCTCCTTACGGAGAACGGGTGTATTTCGGGTGGAATTGATTCCCTACAATGTCTATGCAAAGGTATTCCAGAGTTGACCATAGCTTTGGATCCTTCTTACTTCATATTTGGACAAAGCAAAATCATAGACTTTAGCCCTATCGTTCCGCATGTTTCTCATGTACGCTTGAGAGACACAACCCGGAAGAACTTTCAAGTTCAGGTTGGTCAAGGAGAACTTGAATATAACAAGTTAGTAGGCCTTTTGGCTAAAGTTCAATATCGACGAGCGCTGTGCATAGAAATGAAGCCGCTCAACGACTCCCTTATAGAAAGTGAATTACGAAAAATGAGACTTCTTGTTGAAAGTAATATCTGACTGGAGAGAAATCGAAGGAGCGTGAACTTAACCTAAGTCCCTACGATCTAGTGGAGATTCTTCTTAAAGGGTCTGTCATAGTATTAATAGTTTTGAGGTCAATTTCCTAGATGATAACCTGTTTGGCGAAGTATTTAGTTGTCTTCTTGGCCAAGTTAATCAGTGGCGCCTCTGTTCGCTGGGTTGGTTGTAAGCCTGATGCAAACTGTCAACGAGTTTACATCGGCAACCACACTAGCCATCTCGACGGAATTGTCATTTGGGCGGCATTACCGAAGGAAGTACGCTCCAAAACCCGTCTGGTCGCAGCTAAAGACTACTGGGTCAGAGGTCCGTTAAGACGTTTTCTTGCCATTAAGGTTTTCAATGTTATCCTAGTTGACCGAGAGAATATTTCGAAAAGAAACAACCCCCTCTACCACATGTTGGATGAGATGGGGAACCAATATTCTATCATTATTTTTCCTGAAGGCGGTCGTTCTGTTTCGGGGAACATTGGCGAGTTTAAAAGCGGCATCTACTATTTAATAAAGAAAAGACCGGATTTAGAGATTATTCCGGTATATTTGGACAACATGAATCGAATCCTCCCTAAGGGGGTCTTCTTACCGGCTCCTATGCTCTCCAGAGTTTTGTTTGGTTACCCTCTGTGGTACGAAAGGAATGAATCCAAGGAGTCTTTTTTGACGCGAGCGCGAGATAGCGTCATCAGCCTTAAAGGAATTAGGGATAAATCCCCAAAGGAACCTAATCTATCCTAAACATTTTACGAACTCAATCACTAGTGGTTAAGTTGTTTTGAAAAACGATTCCTTAAAAGGCTTCACGATCATGCTTCAACGAGTTTTTATTCTGGTAAAAAAATATTGGAAATACATTAAGATATTTTTTTTCGGGCTTATATGTGTTTGGCTATTCTCTCTATTGAAACATGATTGGGTTAAACTTTCAAATTTCGCTTGGGCGCCCAGATGGAATTGGCTGATAATATCCTCTCTATGTTATGTTTTGGCTTTTCTTCCAGCTGGAATATTTTGGAATTATGCTTTAGGGTATTTGGGCCAAAAAAAATCGTTAGCAACAACTCTATATGCTTATTACTTAGGATTACTGGGGAAATACGTTCCAGGAAAGGCTGCCGTTGTTGTTATAAGAGCAGGAACAGTCTCGTCCTCCCCCAAGGAAATTACCTTTGCCACTGTTAGCGTGTTTTATGAAACGCTTACGATGATGGGGACGGGAGCTTTTTTAGCAACTCTGATATTGGGATTGAAGTATCAGCAAAATCCTCACCTGACAATCCTTTCTCTGGGATGCGCGATATTGGCGCTGATCCCACTAATTCCTCCTGTTTTTACGAGACTTTTAAAAGTGTTAAAAGTCGTTAAAGATCAAGACGACGTCAATTTATCTTCTTTTACGTATAAACGTCTCTTGTGCGGGTGTCTTCTCATGTGCCCTGTCTGGGCTCTATTAGGACTTTCGCTTTGGTCATTGATTTCGGGAATTGGAATAACGACGCCTCCATTAATGGAAAATTTGTTGGACTACATAATGGTGGTTGCCCTTTCCATGACACTAGGATTTGTCGTTATTATCAGCCCCGGAGGAATTGGAGTTAGAGAGTTCGTTTTGACTTCTTTTTTGACGCCTTTGTTTGTCAAATTCCTTGAACTCCCCGAAAACGCTAATTATACTCTCGAGCCTCAAACGATTGCCGCGCTTGTTGCTATTTCACAGCGCGTTCTAACGATTATCGCAGAAGCTGCAGTGGCTTTTTCACTGGTCTTTTTAAGAAAAATTATTTTCCCTCTGTTGCTAACATTCCACAAAGAGCGCGTTTGAAATACAGAAGGCAAAAGAGCTCCCCTCCGCTTTATACCATCCTAGAAGCCAAAGCAAGAGAGAGGATCTACTCGATAGTTTCTTTCCCTTAAGTTTTTAAGTCAGTCATAGTAATATTCCAATGAGTAGTTTGTCCCGCAACTTTTTGTACAGATGTATTTGGCAATTGAATATACCAACCAAACGTTTGATTCTTTCTCTCATGTTGACGGCTTGCCGAACAGTGAAAAAAGCGTCTAATTTGACCTTTTCGGTCAGATTCGGCTGTTAATCGTTCTACGTAAGGAGGGCGCCGCATCATTAGTAGCGTGTCCCTTGATTTCGGCGGCTCGGTCATATTCGGCGGCGATTTCGTCACCGCGCTTTTAAACGCCGTAGTTCGTTTTGTTGTCGGTCGTTGTTTCTTCGTTCCCACTGATTAGGAAATAGAGCGGTAAGGGGGCGAGAGTGTGCAAATCGACTCCAATTTCGCAAACGCTTTCCTCATATAAATACGGACGCTTGCGCAAGAATGACGGGACGGCGGTTTCGCGCCCGTTGACAATCCCTCTTTCGTTTTCCGAAAGTTCTTGACGCACTAAATCGGCGCACCTCGCGCATGACGCGCGAAACGACGTATTTCAGGAGAAGCTTTGTCGCCGTCGTTCATGAGTTCGGCATTAAAGCTTCCTTTAAATTCATCCCCAAGGTCTACCCTTTTCGGTGAGGACAGTAGGAACGAACAACGTCGCCTCGGAAGTGGAGATTTCGTTTTCGGTCAAGGAGCCGTTCCGCAAGGTCGTCCTGCGCGACGACGGTAATATACCAAAAACAAGAGATTGACTGGCGGAACCGCCCATCCCCAGGACGTCAGCCTTAATGACGCGTTCACGGTCGTCGCATTGTTTGGGGAAAAGTGCGGATTCTCGCGTCTGAGTGGCGTCGACGATATAGAGGTCAGGGCGCACGCGCGTTAGTTAATACATTTATTTTTTATTTGATTAATTCGCGCGTACACGCGCGCGCGATATAACCGCCCTAAAAACTGAGGATCATGTCGCCGCCAATAATACCGTTGTTAATTTGAACACCCCGCTTATGGTCTTGCTATCCTCGGCGCGTCCTTCGGTTCCTTCCAGTGAGATGGGTTTCCTGAACTAGGCTTAGTCTCTCGCTTCTTTTTTGGGTGGGGTGCTTTCTTTGTGTAATTGCCGTCGCAAATCCCAAGCAAAACCATGATGGAAGCCTCAAGGGGTGAGTCGTCAAACTCCTTGAGAATCATAGTCGACGTTGCGATTCACGCGTCGTCAAGATACTCCGGTGCGCTCGGTTTCGGCGCGTTAAACATGGGATCGTCGCCAGTCTCAAGCCAGACCCTGTTCACATTGAACGCATCGCACATCTGATAGACAAAACGTTCTGTAATATTAGCCCCGTGCTCCCAATATGAAACTGCCACTTTGCTTACTCCAGACGTTTGCCAAACTCTTGTTGAGTTAGACAAAGCTCCATTCTTAAGATTCTAATTCGTTCATTCATGAAAGTATCCTTTCGTTACGAATTTAACGTTACTTATTACACAGTTTCTTCACAAAACAAAACTAGAGATCCGTTTTGATTTTTATTACTTAACAATTCTAGAAATTTTGTTATATTTTTCATCTACTTATCTATAGGGCACACATACGTGGTTAAACAAGGATTCAGAAATGAAAAGAGACCCCACCCCTTAAAGAGCCAGGAAATTCTGCAAAGCCTGAAACATCGAACCAACACGAACGTTTTGTTAGGCTCCATAGTCAGGGTTAGAGTTTTTCCGCGATATAGTCAAGGGACGCGACGCGTTGACGAGATTGCCCGTCAAATTACCGACGACAAAAAAAGGGAGCGCGACTCTTCGCAACTTTCGTCGCGAAGATCTGTGGGGCTGAAGCTCCGCGTCGACCTTGTCAACTAGATCGTATTCCTTTCAGGCAGGGATACGTTTCCTTTACTGAATTCGAGAAGCACATCTAGAACGCCAAGCGACTGCGCGATAGAAACGAACAAACGAACGGCGAATAAGGTCGCGCCAACATGTGGGGCAAGCTGGCGAGCGTTTGCAAGAATTTCTGCGAGAAAAACGACCTTGAATGGACTCCAACTCACGGGTCGTTCTAGCCAATGCCCGTCGTCTTGCGTAAAGCCAGAAAAGAACATGAGAGAAGGCGCGCCCCGTCAAGTTCCTCCCCATAGGTTATGAAGGTAACCAGACCGAATACGATGTCTGAGAACAAAATCATCAGCTCTTAGGATAACTCCTGCTCTTCTTTTGAGTGGCGGAGCCGTCCTTAGATCTCGCTCGGCGGGTCGACGACACTGATATGTTTAAAAAGAAGTTAGTCCTCATGGACGCAATCTCGAGAACCATGTTTGTTCCAGAAGCGTTCCGAGGAAGGCCAGGGGCTTGCCCTTTTGGGATTAGGTTCCCTACAATCTAAACTTAACTCTCGTTGTCGAAATTCTCTCGATACTCGTGATAATGACTCCGTTTTAATGTATAATTGATAGCAAGGTAAGTATGCAAGTGTTACATTCTTCATTTGAATCTAAAGCGATCAGAAAAGAATCTACATTTCCTGCTTAATGACTCCTAGAATAAAGGACTCAACTTGAAATTCAGGATTGACCGGTTATCCCCTCGTAACACAGAGTGCAAGCGTGTCGAGCGACGTGCGTCTTCTCCCTGAACAATATAGTTTAGACGTATTTGCGGTATGAAAAACAGCGACGTTAAAAAGATCTTAGGATCTTATCGTATTACGCGAAAGAAGGAACGTTTTAACATGACTCTAAAAACAAATCTGACAACGACGTTGAGTAACGCCTTTCTTATTTTCATAACGGCCTTCCTTGTAATTTTTATTTCGGAAAATTCTTACGCGTTTACTCCTTGCCATGAGACGAGAGATTTGATCTCATTCGAAATTCCTCATCTTGAACCTGTAACGAAGGAAGGTGAAGCCTACAGTCTTCCATATAGCATAACGAATAATAATAACGTTCCCCTTACAATATCAATAGAAGCGTCGACAATCGACGCTTTCTATCTCGTCAATCCCGCCACCTCAAAGCCCATTCCACCAAAAGAGTCTTTAAAACACGAAGTACAGATTGATCCACAAGACCAAATAAAAGGGAAGTTTTCGTTTTTCGTCAAGGACGCGTATGTTGACGCTCACTATCCAATACACGTTCAATTCAGCTATCTTCTTGATGGCCGCAAGGAATTTATCAACCTTACTCCCGTTGTGGCGACCCAAATCGACCAACGAGGCTCCTGTAATGGGAGTCAGTTAAAAGTTCTAGATTTCGGAAAGAAATCCTTCGTGCGATTGAATGGAAATCCGAATTTAACGTACTTTCCATACGTAAAACAGAACAATCAAACTTATTATCCCCTTCCTTCCAACTGGATCGGAAACCATAACGAAACCGGCGCGTCATTTCATCCTTCGCGTCGAACTCGGGGAGAAATAACCAGAAATGTCTGGGAAACGCATCCTGCGTATAAAGGAGGCGCAGGGGAAATTGGAATGCGTTTTGCCGTTCATCTTCCAGATCTTCCTGCTCTACAGCTACGGTTTTACAGCGCAATGCGGGATGTAACTCCTCCGGAACCGCCAACCGACGGCGTTGACTTCAGAGTTTACGTATCTAAACTTGAAAAAGAGAGTGCTGAGCTCAATTTAGAGGACATCGTCAACACGCCGCCAGAGTTGAGTGATTTAACGTATTCACACCAATATGCTGGAACGAATTGGCACGAAAACGTTGTTGATCTATCGGAATTTTCAGGACAAACGGTTGTCGTTACGTTAGAAGCTAACCCTGGAGAACGAAATGACACGACATGCGACACATCTTATTGGGGAGATGTAACGCTACTCGTTAAACACGACAATATTCCTCTTGGCAATGAAGCTTCTTACTCGCAACTAAAGGAAAATAATCGCAGAACATTTATTAATTTTACGAATTCTTCTCCCAGTAACGTACCTTCTTCCGGCGTTGAATTAGCTCCTAATTCAAGGGGATTCGATTTAGGAAACGGACAGTATGCTGTCGTTTCATTGGGGATTTATGGGGTCTTTGACGGATGTGTCACGATAGGAAATCAGGACAAATCGGTTCAATTTGATGGAATTAAAATCTGTTATCAAGGAACTATTGTCGGACATGAATTACCTTTAGAACCTTGTTTCATCGTCACCGAATTCTTAGAGGCAACGAACCTGGAATTACATGCAAGGCAATTTGCTCAAAAACACGGAGCCGAGATAATCGGCGATATTCCAGTAGATTCTTTCATCAAGCCCGAAGAACTAGTCATCTCCGACGAAATAGACTCCACGAACGTTTTAGGCTGTTTCATTTCACACACCAAGGGAGGCTTAGCATTCAGAGTTGTTGCTTCGCACAATGAAGAAATCTCGTCGATACAATTAGGTTCTTTCGACGATAAAGCCCATCGAGTTTACTTTGGGCACGGATATTGTATTGTTAATCCAACTCAACCTTTCCAGAGAGATGGAGACGGTTTTGCTTGTTCTACAAGTCACGTTGGAATCGATTTTTCGAATGGAACTTCTCTCCTCCAAGCAACAACCAGGCCTGTTGATAAATTTATAGTCAACCCAGATCAAAAGATTTATACATTATCGACCACGACAGATACGCGCCTAACGATATGCTCTGGATCCCAAGGAGCAATGCACTGTGCGATTCAGTACGCCCCAGCCTTTGATAAGGCCCCTGCTCCCCTTGTCGGCAAGAAAGCGGGAAGATTTGTATTCGATTACTGGGGAGGACAATACGCAACGGTTCTTGAAAGACTCAAACTCTATGTTAAATATGGTCTGAAAGACTCGCTCTTAATCCAGCATGTATGGCAACATTATGGTTATGACGTTCGTCTTCCTGATATCTGGCCGCCACGAACCGAACAGGGGTCTTTAGAAGAACTGATAGCGACTCAAACTTTCTGCAATCAGCTAGGTATTCCATTTGGTCTACACGATAATTACATCGATTTTTATCCTGACGCCGATGGCTTTACCTACGACGACATTATGTTTAACTCCGAAGCGCAACCTCAAAAAGCTTGGTATAATCCCGGACCAGACGCGCAAAGCTATCGTTTTAATCCGACTAAAATTCTTCCTTTTGTAGATAGGAATTTAGGACTTATATCTGAAGCTTTCGTGCCGACAGCATACTTTACGGACGTTTTTTCATCTATCCACATAATGGATTTTTATGACAGAGAAGGCGTTTTTCATCCAAGAACTGAAACGCTTGACTGCTGGAACAAGTACTTTGATCACGTTCGAGAAACGTTCAATAACAATGCCATTACGGTAAGCGAATCCGGGAACGACGCGCTCATCGGACATCTGGATGGAGCAGACGCCATTTTACGGCGTATAACTCCTGTTCAGGAGAACTACACAGACGTTATCGGCTACGAAGACTACGAATATGTTCCGTGGTTTGACGTCGTTAATCACAATCGGTTTATTCTCCACGGCGTTGGATACAGCGATCGTTATCAAGGCGGCCTATCACGAGAATTAAGGGGAATTGAAAGCGACGACTATATCTCTTCAGAGGTTTTGACAGGGCATCCCGCAATGGTGGATCTATCTACCTCGGACAGGAACACTGTCCGTAAGTATTGGCTTCTTCATAACCTTGGAAAGAAGCTTTCGTTAGACACAATTGTAGACTTTGAGTTTGTTAATGATAACATCCACCGTCAAAAAATCACGTGGAAATCAGGCGTCGTTATCTATGTAAACCGTGACACAGGCGACTGGAACTTGGAAACGAAGTTCCCCAATATAGATTCCGATATTACGATTCCACGGTTTGGCTTCTGGGTTACGTCTAACGACGGATCTTATGGAGGGGTCGTTCGCCTCGACAACCAAGTCGTCGAATTTTGGAAAGAAAAAGACGAGTCGATCTTCGTAAATGGGCGTCGGCAACCGTCTCTTCCAGTAACTTCAATCAAGCCTTCTTTCGAAGATGTAGACGTAATAGACAATAAACTGGAGACGTCGTTTGTTTGGGAGACCTTCTTCCCGACGGATAAACCATACGTTCCCTTCTTGCACCTTGAAAGACCAAGAACTTGGTGGGGCGATAAGCCAGAACCTCATGTTCTTCCTTTATCGGAGCCCGCTACTCCTACCACCCTTTGGAACGGGTGTATGACTCCCTTTGGAAAGAGACTCAGCGTTGTTCTGCCGGAATCTCTATCCCCAGGTTACTATGATCTTTTGTGCGGTCTTTATGATCCCAAGACAGGTCAAAGACTTTCTCTGTTAGGAGATGGCACGGTAGACCGGCGTATTCGACTTGGAGGAATTACCATAGCAAATACAGGAGAAATAACCTACCGTCCCAATGCCCCGCTTTATGGTGAAGATTTTAGGCTTTTGCCGAATCTGAACGAAACAAATTTTGGCGATATTCAAACCAAGGGAGGCTTCAAGTTAGAGAAGGAGATGGAAGATTCCTATCTTTTAACTCCACTCCCCAACGAGCCAACATTTGCAGTAAAATTATCCTTTCCATTTTTTAAGGACGGAAAGTTTAATCTTATCTTAAAAGATTCCGATGGAACGACGCTCTCTACGGAGGTCGTCGAATCCCAGCCATTTGGACTTGAACTGCAGATTGACTCTGCTCGAGCATTTTCATATGAAATCGTGAAATTAAAGTGAAATTCTCCAGATATAAAATCTGTTGCATATTACTTTTTAACAGCGTTCCTATAAGTTAGTTTTTAAATGCGCTTTAAAGAAAAAAACATATTAATTTATCTACTTCTATTTATTGCTTGCGCTTTTAGCGTTGATGACATTCGTTTGGATCAGTCTGAAAAAAGGCTCCAAACGAATGTCATTTATCGCCTCGATAAACTAAACGCTCAGGAATTAGCCCCCTCTCTAAAAGAAGCGGATAATCCAAATACCGCCGAAACCGTCTTTTCGGATTATCAAAATAAGATCAGAGAACTGGCTCAAAAATGTGAAAAAAATCAAATGCTACTAGAGGCGGTGGTTACGCGCAAATGCTTGTTTACCGCTTCGCCGTTGTGCTTGTCCGTGCCGTTGCTTCCCCATGCAGAAGCGATTAAAATGCTTCCCCAAGATTCAAGTGAAAAACAACGCCGATGGTTTAAAGAGTTATGGACGCTACGTACTCAGTATTCTGATTCTATGTATCAAGTCGCTCTTGAATTGAGTAAGAAAAAGAAAGGATATGACGTCGTTTCGTGCATACTGACTACGCTTTTCATCAATCCGGATCACCAGAAGGCGCGCGAATTCTTAGGATACTCTCTTCACAATGGACAATGGTTCACGAAATGGGAACAAGCTCAGGCTGAAAAAGGACTCGTAAAAACAAAGTTTTTTGGTTGGATTCCCCAAGAATACGTACAGGAATATGAGAAGGGAAGGCGTTTTTATCGTAATCACTGGTATTCAACCCAAGAGGTCGATCAACTCATTAAAAAGAGTAATACAGGTTGGCAACTAGAAACTGAACATTTTTCAGTTTTATCACGTATCTCGCTTGAACGTAGCGCCGAAATCTGCGATTTTTTGGAGTTATATTATCAAGTTTGGAGTCGCTTGTTTTATAGATTCGTTGCTACTGAAAGCCAGTGGAACGCCCGCATGTATAGTTCGCGCGATGTTGTTTCGAAACAACATAAAATTATCATATACCGATCGCGTGAGGAATATTTACGTGAATTGAGTAAATATGACGCCAACTCTGTTTACAGTATCGGCGGCTACTTTCCATCTTTACATTGTCTTTTTATTTACGATACAGACGAGAGTGACCACGCTGATCTTTTCGCCCTTTTATCCCATGAAGCTACTCACCAGCTATTCGAAGAATGCAATACAACAGTCTCCTCACGAACGTATATAGAGCATAACAAGAGAGCGTCGATTGCCAATTTTTGGCCTATCGAAGGAATTGCAGTTTATTCGGAGTCATTTAGATTTAATACTTCCCACGATGTGGCTTCGCTTGGAACAAATCTAGATAATCCGCGTTTAATTGCCGCTCAACAAAGCCTATTTACCCAAGAGGACTATATCCCGTTACGAGACTATTCCCGTTTATCCAGATCTCAATTCCAACAGAGAAGAGACCTATCGCATCTATATTCCCAATCGGCTGGATTAACCTCCTTCTTCATGCATGCTCAGAATGGGTTGTATCGAAACGCTTTCGTTCGCTACTTGCAATCGGTATATCAGGGGACAGATAAACCTGATTCCTTAGAAAAATTGACGGGAAAAACTTTTGAGGAGTTGGATCAAGAATACAAAAATTTTATGGAATCTGTATTTCAGGAAAACGAAAGAGTTAATTGATTAATCGTTGTTAAATTTGCAATGAACACTAACGCCAAAACACTAATCGCACTCGCCACTTACAACGAAATAGAAAATATACCCAGTCTCATCAGTGAATTACGAGCTACTATTCCTGAAGCAGATATTCTCATAGTCGATGACAACTCTCCTGATGGCACGGGCCAGTGGATTAAAGATCAGTCCATCTTGGATAAACGTCTTCACTTCATCATTAGAACCAAGGAAAGACAGTTGGGTACGGCTGTCATCACAGCCTTTAAATTCGCAATTTCTGAGGATTACGCTTTTATAGTCAACATGGATGCGGACGGTAGTCATCCGGTAGCGACAATACCCCAAATGCTCGCTATTATTACGAATCCCTCTCAGCAGGTTAAAGAAGCTCAACCTGACGTCGTCATAGGATCCAGATATGTGCGTGGAGGCGGAACTAAAAACTGGCCTATCAAAAGAAAATTCATGAGTAGAGGAATCAATGTTTTCACAAAAATTATGTTAGGTCTGAAGACCAATGATAATAGTGGGTCTTTTCGATGTTATCGTGTTGAAAAGCTAAAGTTGATAGACTTTGAGCAATTCTACTCGACGGGTTACTCTTTTTTCGAAGAGATGTTATTCCGGTTAAAGGAAGTGAACGCCCGTTTTTTAGAAATTCCAATTATTTTTACAGAACGCACCAAGGGATGTTCGAAGATAAACGCTAAGGAAGCTTTTAAAGCTCTAGCCATAATTACCCAAATGGGGTTGTTGCGACTTTTCAAGCGCCCGTGAAAAAATATACAGCTCGATCTGGTATATTGCGAAAACCTGATTATACCAAACAATATTTTTATAAGCAAAAAAGTTTTTCTCAATGTTTATTGCTCTTGAAGGAATAGATGGATCTGGCAAAGGCGTTCAAATTGAATATTTGAAAACTTGGCTCACTGAGCAGGGCTTTGATGTTACGTATACTCGTGACCCTGGCGATACGCCTCTTGGAGAATCAATACGATCTCTGTTGCTCACGCAAGCTGAATTTTCGATTTGCCCTCTAGCAGAAATGGGGTTGTTCATGTCGGCAAGAGCTCAACTTGTGAACGACGTTATCCGCCCTGCTCTCAATGCCGGACGGATTGTCTTGGTTGATCGTTTTATTTTGTCGACGATTGTCTACCAAGGATACGCGAATTCACTTTCGTCTCAAGATATAGAACTTTTATGGAAAACATGTCTTTTCCTTTCTGGAGGGATATTTCCGGATCTAACTTTTTTACTTAATTGCCCCCCCTCCATTTCCCATAAACGTTTGACGCGTCCGAAAGACCGCATTGAGTCTAGAGACGACGCTTATCACGTAAGAGTGTCAGAGGGATACCGAAAAGCTGTTCAAAATTGGAATTCATCGACGCTTGGAGAAAGCTTTTCCATCGATTCAACGCTTGAACCTCAGCTAGTGTTTGAGCAAATTAAAGGTATTCTCCAATCAAGGCTAAAAACGCTTTAAAGGACGATTAAAGACCAAAACCTTTGCCTACAGCAAACGGTTCAAGGATGCGAAATAGTCAGCCCCTTCACAAAAGCATGTAACTTGTTAAAATTCGAATTAGCCGTAGGAATTTGAAGGGTTTCGCAATATTGGGCAGGAGACGAATTCAGTGTACGGAACGAAGAGAGATTCTCTTCCCTTTCCTGTTTTAAACTTACCAAATTGCCGACCTCTTCTCCTTTTTGTATTTGTTACCCCGAGAAATGGAGAGCGCAAAAATGCAATTTTCTCAAGAAGTCGAACGAATGACTTGCGTTGCCAAGGGCCCTAATCATGGTCCTGCTGCGATTCCGGAGGAGGGTCGTTGGGTTCAGGCAAAACAAATCGCCGATATTTCTGGTTTCACTCACGGCGTTGGTTGGTGTGCGCCGCAACAAGGTTGTTGTAAATTATCTCTCAATGTTAAAGAAGGGGTAATTCAAGAAGCCTTGGTCGAAACGCTCGGATGCTCTGGAATGACTCACTCGGCAGCTATGGCTTCTGAAATTTTGGTTGGAAAGACCATCTTGGAAGCGTTAAACACGGATCTTGTGTGCGACGCTATCAACACCGCGATGAGAGAGCTTTTCCTGCAGATCGTTTACGGACGTACCCAATCTGCTTTCTCGGAAGACGGTTTGGCGATCGGCGCTGGTCTCGAAGATCTTGGAAAGGGCCATCGCTCTCAAGTTGGTACGATGTATGCTACATTGAAGAAGGGGCCTCGCTATCTTGAGATGGCCGAAGGATACGTTCTCAAAATCGGGCTTGACGCCGACAATGAAATTATCGGTTATCAGTTCGTCAACCTTGGTAAAATGATGGACGCCATCAAGAAGGGCGTTGATCCGAAGGAAGCTTACGAAAGTAACATCAAGACTTATGGTCGTTTTGACGAGGCTGTTAAGAAAATCGATCCTCGCCAGGAATGATCTTTCTATTATGCACTCGCAGACAACAGGGAAGGCGTTTCAAATTCCCTGCCTGCCAATTGGTGTTGTGAAATATAAAGCGCTTGAAAAGTTATACATAAAGGTTTATTTCGTATGGTTACGTTTGAAAGTTATGAACGTCGAATTGGCCAAATCCAACCAGTTCTTGAAAAATATGGCTTCTCTAGTTTAGAAGATCTCCGCGATTTTAACCTGTCTAAGGGGGTTGACGCCGAGAAAATTGTTCGTTCTATCCAGCCGATTGCGTTTGAGAACGCTGTTTGGGCTTACACCCTGGGCGCTGGTATCGCTCTCAAAAAAAATTGTCAAAAAGCTTCCGACGCTGCGGCGGCTGTTGGCGAAGGTCTCCAGACTTTCTGCATTCCCGGTAGTGTTGCCGAGCAACGTCAGGTCGGTTTGGGACACGGTAATCTGGCGGCGATGCTTTTAAATGACGCGACTAAATGCTTCTGCTTTTTAGCTGGTCATGAATCCTTCGCTGCTGCAGAAGGCGCCATCGGTATCGCTAGGAACGCGGATAAAGTTCGTCAAACGCCCCTTAAAGTCATCCTAAACGGCTTGGGAAAAGACGCCGCCTTCATCATTAGCCGTATCAACGGTTTTACTTACGTCCAGACCAAGTATGACTATTATACCGGAAAGCTCGAAATCGTTCGCGAAAAGGCTTACTCCACCGGTGAGCGAGCCAAGGTTCGATGCTACGGCGCGGACGACGTCTCCGAAGGCGTTGCGATCATGAGATATGAAGATGTGGACGTCTCTATCACTGGTAACTCCACCAATCCGACGCGTTTCCAGCACCCGGTAGCGGGCACCTACAAGAAGTGGGCGAACGATCACAGTAAGAGGTACTTCTCCGTCGCTTCCGGCGGTGGTACTGGTCGTACCTTGCATCCGGATAACATGGCAGCTGGTCCGGCCTCTTATGGTATGACCGACACCATGGGACGTATGCACTCTGACGCTCAATTCGCGGGCTCTTCTTCTGTCCCCGCGCACGTCGAAATGATGGGCCTCATCGGTATGGGTAACAATCCTATGGTTGGCGCTACGGTTGCGGTGGCGGTCGCTGTTGAAGAAGCGCTCAAATAATCACCCGCTTAATCATATGTATCTTTGTTAAACGCAAAGGGCAAGACAACCGATTGTCTTGCCCTTATTTCAAACGTGACGAGAATGTTTTCAAATAACGTCGCGCATTTCCATAGCAGTCAGCCTCTTCTCTAGAATCGTTTCTTTGGCTTTTGGGGTGGAATATCAAGTAAGCTTTCCAGCTGATTTATCAACTGCTCAAACCGATTCATCGCCGCCTGTATCGGCGTCACGCTTTCCATATCCAAACCAGCTTCACGTAGCGTCGAGATAGGGGCTTTAGAACCTCCTGATTTTAAAAAGTTTAAATACGCGTCTCTTTGCGCAGTATCTCCAGAGCGTATAGCGTCTGCAAACGAAATAGCGGCAGACATGCCTGTCGCGTATTTATAAACATAAAAACTACGATAGAAATGCGGCACTCGCAAACACTCTAGTTCTAGTAAATCATCAATCACAAATCGAGGTTCGAAATAGGTTTCCAGGATTTTACGATACATTTTTCGGAATCCTGAAAACAAAAGCGGCTTATTTTTTTCTGAATCTGTATGCGCCTTATATTCAAATTCAGCAAACATCGTTTGTCTGAATATAGTGGTTCTGATAGATTCAAGTTCTCGATTTATGATCCATGCCCTCATCTTGTTGTCTTTAGCTGTGTCATATAAGTAACGAGCCAGCATTTGTTCATGAAAGGTGCTCGCAATTTCTGCTAAAAAAATAGGGCATTCGAAATATCTGTAAGGTTGAGTTTTAGCAGAATATAATGAATGCATTGAATGCCCACCTTCGTGAGCCAGAGTAAACACGCTTTCAATGAGCGATCTTTTGTAATTTATCAAAATATAAGACGGTCCATTATAATTAGGCATACTAAACGCCCCAGGTTGTTTATTTTGATTTTCATACTTATCACACCAACGATCTACAGTTAATCCTCGAACTAACGTCTCGACATATTCGCTTCCTAAAGGAGCTAATGATTGACCAATAAGGTCTACAGCGTCTTCCCATGAATAGTCGGCATTGCAATTTTCAACAAGAGGCACGTAAACATCATAAAAATGAAGTTTGTCCAACTTCATCAACCGACGCCGCAATTCATAATAACGAAATAGTAGAGGTAGAGATTTTTTAATAACTTCCATTAAGTTATGATAGACGACATAGGGCACTTCTTCGTAAAAGAGCGCGCTTTCTAGCGAACTCTTAAACTTACGCAATCTAGAATTGATTACATCTGTTCTGATACTTCCTTCTAATAGACAAGATAGCGTACCCTCCTTTTTTTCGTATTCTTTGTAATAGTTGAAAAACGCTTGTTTACGAACTTCTCTATCGGGAGACTGGAGGAAAATCGGTAGTGTTTCATGCGTTAAAGGCAAACTGTTCCCATTCTCGTCTTGGACCTCTGGAAAATGCATTTCCACGTTGTTTAACACGGTAAATGTTCTCGTCGGCAAGATCATACATTCTCTCAGGGATGCGTTGACTCTCTCCTGTTCGTTTGTTAGGGTATGCTCTCGTTCTCGTTGTAGTCTCAAAAGCTGTGTTTTCCATGGTTCCAATCGAGTGTCTGTTAGAAAATTCTGCCAGACGTCTTCAGACAATGCCAACAATTCCGGATTTACAAAGCTGCACTCCTCTGTTACTTTGTCTATGGCTCTTCCAATCTCTGATTTCATCCCTTCATATGTGGAGTTTGACAAATCTTCTGCTGTTTTCAAACAAGCAAAAGCGTAGAGTCTATCTCCCTCTTGCATCACTTGTTCGTAGTATTTCCAAAACTCAATCAAGCTTGCGACGTCTGCAAGCTTACCTTCGTAAGATTTCAAATTCCCAGAGAACTTCTTCCAATTCGCAAAAGCATCTCTCCACGTTTCGGAGGTTTCATAAAGAAAAGAGAGATTCCATTGATCCCCCTCGTCTACGTCTGCTCGTTTTTTAATACATTTGTCATCCATTTCTATTTCCTTCACTATTCTCAGGGAATCATATTCGTACAAACCGGCGTGCAAGTTATCACATAGAGAATATCTCTAAGAAAATACAGAGCAAAAATCAAGAGTTTCTAGAGCCAATTGCATTGAATCCATAAATATTCAACAACCCCCAATTAATAGCATAAGGGCTACTAAATATTAGTCAAACAAATTTAAGTATAACACATATTTTCTTGACGGAAAAAATTTTTTTAAACGCTATCGCTTAGATCTTGATTTTAAGGCTGAAAATCAATCTAAGCTCATTCTGCAGCAATAAAGAACGCTAGTATCAGATTTTTTACGACTTAAAAAGAGACTTGCCAACGGGAAAATGTTTGGTAAAATCTTCATAACAACGCTATATGTATTATTTTTTAAGACAAATGTACATATACGGGAAAATTTATGCGTTTTTTATGGAGTTAATTCTCTCCTTTTTTGTGTTGTCAGCTAAGTATTGTCGATAAGTAATGGTTTGTCCTCAGGTGTATGTCGACATTTTAATTGTTACAAGCCCAAAAATAGGAAGAATTCAGAATGTGATCTTTGTAAATCACAGGGGAGTAAGATGATTTTATCAGGTCTCGAGATTAGTAGAGAAATTGAGCGAGGTAACATTCTCATAGAGCCTTACGATCCCAAACGTCTGAATCCCAACAGTTACAATCTAACCCTTCATGATGAATTACTGGTTTATGACGAAGAAGTTTTGGACATGAAAGTTCCAAACTCATATCACAAGGTGAAGATTCCCTCCTCGGGATACTTACTAAAACCTGGAAAGGTCTATTTAGGTCGAACCTTCGAATTAACCGAAACAAAATCCTTTGTACCCATGCTAGAGGGCCGATCCTCTGTCGGAAGGCTGGGATTATCGATCCATATAACCGCAGGATTTGGCGACGTTGGATTCCGAGGATACTGGACATTAGAACTACACTGTATAGAGCCCATTCGCATATACCCTTTCGTTGAAATTTGCCAAATCTACTATCACACGATCAAAGGAGACTATGTGAATTATCAAAGCTCCAAATACCAGAACAACACAGGTATTCAACCTAGCATGATGTATTTGGACTTTCAGTCATAAATTTCGAAATTAATCAATATTTACTCATAAAACTCCCCCTACCCTATTCGAGACGATAAAATGGCTTCATGTGAGCAGATCAAATATATTGTTAAAAGAGATGGAAGACGCACGACCTTTGATTCCACAAAGATTAGCAACGCGATCAAGAAGGTGTTCCAAGCAACTCAACAGCCTCAGACTCAAGAGTATATTGACCATCTTTCTGACGAGGTCGTCAAACAGATATTATCCAAGGGAATTCAAGACCCCGGCGTTGAAACTATTCAGGATATCGTTGAATCAACCTTGATAGAAAATGGGCATGTTCGCACGGCTAGAAGTTATATTGCCTATCGAGCGGAACGAACAAGGGTTCGTGAAACACAAACTCGCCTAATGCGAACATTTGCTGATATCACTTACAAAGACTCTAAAAACAGTGATGTGAAAAGGGAAAATGCAAATGTCAATGGCGACACCGCGATGGGACAAATGCTCAAGTACGGGTCTGAAAGCGCGAAGGAATTTTTCCATAAATTCATGCTTAAACCGGAACATTCCTGCGCTCATATTGACGGGGACATCCATATTCATGATTTGGATTTCTATTCCATGACCACGACTTGCTGTCAAATAGACCTTCTTCGTCTTTTTAACGGCGGTTTT
The DNA here is from genome assembly GCA_963628165.1 of Paratractidigestivibacter sp. Taxonomy (GTDB): domain Bacteria; phylum Planctomycetota; class Planctomycetia; order Pirellulales; family Thermoguttaceae; genus RUG369. Next base: position 46,913 of record CAVGEG010000014.1, read on the forward strand.
AGCACGGGGCATGGGGTATTAAGAGAACCCAATGATGTTCAGTCGTATGC
>CAVGEG010000015.1:0-1856 GCA_963628165.1 Paratractidigestivibacter sp.
ATCTTATGTCGTCCGACGAGTCGACCGACCGTGTACGCCCCAATATCGCACATCTTCGTCACAAAGACCATCGAGATCACCGCCATGAGCCCGTACGAGACGCGAAGGAGCGCCATAAACGCCCCCAACATGCCTATATAGACAATCGCAAAGACCGCGCCCCCAAGGTTGATAAGGTTACCCCCAGGCTGACGATATCGGAACATCTCCCCAACAAACGCGATCAACACTCCCGCGGCGATCGCCAGCAGGACGTGAAAGCACCCGTAAGTCGCGACGCGCCATTCCTCGGTCGTATCGTACGCCTGAGCGACGACGTCGCCGATCTGACTCTCGGCGAGCTCGGAGACCGCGACGTTCTCGACCTGCTTCGCCGACTCTTCCGTCGCGAGCTCAAGGCGCCCTATATGCGGCGTCGATATCGCGCACGAAAGCCACGAAAGGAGAATCGTGCCGATCACCCCCACGTATACCGCTGATCGACGCGGAAAGACGCCACCCGCGTTGAGCAAACGCAGAATCTCCCCGCAAAGAAAGAAGGAGCAGACGAGAAAGAAAGGCATGAGCGCGACTCCCGGAAAGGGTGCGACCGCGTCGACCCAACAGATAAAAGCGACAAAAAGAACTAAAGGCGCGCCTATCAACAACCGCCATCGCAACATGATAATCTCCCCCCCGACGCTAACGTTTGGCCAGAGCGCTCCGAAGCGTGGTAAAACGTAGCGCTCTTCATCCCTTTCCCCTCCTAAATTATAGAGACGGGAAATGTAAAATCCATTGTTATTCTCTTTTTTTTCTTTTGTGTCCAAAAAAGGAATCTGAATCAGGAGGAGAGAAGGTTTAAACGCGCTAAGTTGTTAAAACTAGGAAGAATAGTCAAAACAACGGTTGAAAACTGTGAGGTTTTTTGTTATAATATAGAGAATGAATATTATTGCTTGGCGGGGCGTCATGCGCTTGTATTTGAACCCTTGCTCCGGAAAAATCGAAGAGGAGCGAGAGAATGGCGCGCGCAAGCGGAGGAAGACGAATGACACAGGCCGAATCTCTCGACAAATTGAAGTTAAAGGAGCTCGTCGCGTTAGCCGAATCGATGGGTCTTACCCATTTAGCGGGCAAGAACAAAACGCAGTTGCGCGAGCACATTCTCCAACGTCGTCAAGAAGGGGAATCGGAGCCGACGGAAACGTCGTCGAAAAAACGCGGACGCCGTCCGAAGGCGAAGAAGGTCGTCGAGACTCCCGTCGTCGCGCAGACGCAGTCCGAGGTTGCGCCCGTCGAAGAGGCCCCGGCGCCGAAAAAGCTCGGACGTCGATCCAAGAAAGTCGAGGTCGTCGTCGAACCTCAATCAACACCGGAACCCGCCCCCGCGATAAAAGAGCCCGCCGTCGAAAAAACTGCCGTCGAACAATCCGTCGTGCCCCAACCTGCGGAGCCGCAAGTCGCGGAAGCGCCCGTCAAAGCGCGTCGCAAGTATGAGCGTCGCCGTAAAGCGAACGACGCGAGCATTGAAGCCCCCGTACAGTCTGTCGAGCCCGAGTCAACACCCGCGCCGTCCGAAGATCGCGCCGTCGTCACGCAGGAGCCCGAGACACCGACCGCGCCCGCGCCGACGCCCCTCGAACCCGCGCAAGAAGACGCGGCGCCCGTCGTCAAGAAACGTCGCCGATACACGAAGCGCAAGTCCGCGCAAGCCGACGCCGCCCCGACGCTCCTTGACGCCGTCGCCGCGCATGAGCCTGTCGCGACGCCCGAGCCCGAGGCGACGCAACCGAAGCGTCGTTGCCGCGCCCGCGTCGTGAAGCCCGTCGTGGAAGGCGCGCCGAAATCGTCGCGGCGATCACGTAAAGTGGACG
>CAVGEG010000015.1:1866-9687 GCA_963628165.1 Paratractidigestivibacter sp.
CGTCGCGTCGAAGGACGATCCGACGATCCTCGCTTCCCCCGCCGTTAAAGACGCGCGACGCAAACTTGCGAAGGTCGGTCAGAACGGCGTCGCGACGAGAGAAGAAGAAGAAGAATACCTGCGCTTGAGCGTCTGCGGATCGTTCTGGCTCTTAGCGCAGTGGAAATTAGCGGAAAAGAGCGTGAGCCGCGTTCGTTCGGCGATGGGACGCCGCTGGCACACGTCGACGCCTCACGCGCGCGTCTTCCGCATCGATCGCGACCCCCTCGTCTCCGTCTTCCGTCGCGTTCACGTCTCGAGCGTGCCGATCGTTCCCGACGTCGAATGTTGGTATCTACCCGTCGAAGATCCGCCAAGCTCCTTCATGATCGAGCTCGGATACGAAGCGCGCGACGGCGAATTCTTCACCGTCTCCTCGAGCAATATCGTCGACACTCCCCCGCGATTCATGCAGGAGTCTCAGTCTCCAGCGCCCCCCTTCTTCAACGCGGGGAACACCCTCGCCCGCTCGTTCCAGCAGAACGCCTTCGCTAGACGTCGCAACGGGCTCGTCTTCGGTTCGGACGACGCGCTCGAAGGCGCGTTTGTCGACGGCTCGACCTTCTCTCGCCTCATGGGAAAGCCCGCGTTCCCGGAACCGACGGAACTGCGCGTGTCGGTCGAAGCGGAAGTCGTCATTAAGGGACGCGTCAGCGAAGGGGCGACCGTCATGGTGCGCGACGAGCCGACTCCCGTCAACGAAGCGGGCGAATTTGCGATCCGCGCGCCCCTACCCGAGCGTCGACACCTCTTCCCCGTCGTCGCGACGAATCTCGAGACGCTCGAGACGCAAACGATCGTCGTCTCCGTCGAGCGAAACACGAAGGTTCTCGACCGGGTGATTCGAGGAGAAGAAGAATAACGGCGCGCGGCGTGACGCCTGATTTCGCGCTTGTCCTTAGGAGACCTTCAGACGGTCTGGAGTTATGGAAATTATCGACGATCTTGACGCGTTCCCTCGCTCGTTGAGGGGATGCGTCCTTACTCTTGGAAAATACGACGGAGTCCATCTTGGACATAGGGAGACGCTTCGCCGCGCGCACGACGCCGCGCAAAGACGCGGGACGTCTCTCGTCGTCTTCACCTTCTCCCCTTCCCCGGTGCAGATATTGTCCCCGGAAACAGCGCCTCCGCCGCTCGTCGACGAAGAGACGAAGCGCGCGTTGCTCGCCGCCGCGGGAACCGACGCGCTCGTCAACTACCCGACGACGCGCGAATTTCTCAACCTTTCGGCAGAAGCCTTCTTTGAAGAAATCGTCTCAAAACGTCTTGGCGCGGTTCAGATGGTCGAAGGGGCCGGTTTCTCGTTGGGGCGCAGTCGCGAGGCCGCGGGGGCGAAACTCGACGCATTGGCGAAGCGTTTCGGAGTGTTGCTCGAACGCGTGGCGCGGACGCGGTTGGAAGGTACGGTCGTGTCGAGTAGCGCGATCCGCGGCGCGTTGCGTCGCGGGGACGTGCGCTTCGCGGCGCGGCTTCTGGGCCGACCTTATCGCGCGGGGGGGCGCGTCGCGCATGGAAACAAGAAAGCGCGAGAGCTCGGTTTTCCGACGGCAAATATCGTCGCGCCGCCGATCTTTCTCCCCGCGCCGGGAGAGTACGCGGTCTACGCGACGACGGAAGACGGGAAGAGGTATAAGGCTGTCGCGCATTACGGGGGGAGCCCTTCCCTTGGGATCGCGACTTCGAAGTTGGAGGCGCACCTTCTCGGCTTCGAGGGGAATCTTTACGGAACGCGCCTGGAGCTTGAGTTTTGGGTACGTCTTCGCGAGACGCGTAGCTTCGCGTCGATCGCGGCGCTTCGGGCGCAACTGGCAGAAGACGCGGCGCGCGCAGCGACGGAGCTCGAATGAGATAAAAAAGACGCGACCGATGAGAGTCGCGTCCTTTTTTGAGTCGTCCTTTGAAGGCTGACTACGAGGCTTTTCGTTCTTTTAAAAGCGCGTCGATTTCCTTGAGCGTTTCCTTCATATGCTGATATTTGTCGTCGGCGGCGACTTCGGCCACCTGCGCTCTGACGATCTTCGCGACCGCGCTTGAGCGATTCATTCCCCACTCTTGCGCGCGCTGATCGACGGCGTTCAGGAGCGCGGTGGAAATCGTAAAGGAAACTTTTTCGTAACTATCTTGCCGACGCGGGCGGCCCGTCCTTCGCTCATTTGGCACGATGCGAAGCGTTTCGGCGGCGTTAGACATTTGCGATCCCTCTTCTTAAAATATATTGAATAGTAACGACGACGCGCCAATCCTTACGCGCGTCCTCTCCCCTTGAACGACGTTCAAACATGCCGTTTGACGATTTCGCCAATGCGTTTAAGCGCGTTTTCGAGCTCCAAGGGACTATTGATTCTTCGGTTGTCAATCTCCGCAGTCAAGATGCGCGAAACGGCTCCCGAGCGATTGACGCCCCACTCTTTCGCCAGTTCGTCGATCTTTTGGATCAGATCGGAGGCGATCGTGACGGAAACGCACGTGTAATCTTCCGCGCGTCGAGGCCGACCCGGCCCGCGCTTCACTTGCTCGACTGTCTGCGGTTCGCCCGTTAAAGTTTTCATAACGTCCTCGTAACAATTCTCTAATTCGCGCGACCGACTCGCGCGCATAAGCGTTGTTGACTAAAGGTAACGAATATTTCAACACGGCGCAACACGGAAAAAAGGCAATCCGCAAAGATTCTCCGATTTTCCGTTCTTTCTCCACAAGACTCGACGCCTCAAGTCAAGACTAGACTTCGTCGCACTCCTCGTCCTCGTATTCGTCTCTGCCATGCGAGACGAGTATCGCTTTCTTGACCGTCTCTGCGCGGTACTGCGTCAAGTAGATCGGGATCATGAGACTCTGTGGCAACAGGCCAAAATGACGACGAAAACGCTACCGGCATACATCATGAAGAATTGGACTTTCCGTCAAATCTGTCGCTAAAAGCGACCCTTGCGACGTTGATGAGCAGGAAAGTCGCAAATAACAGCTTGATACGGAAGATGATTCTTTTGACCTTCTTGAGGGCGGTTCTCCCCATCCGTTTGTCTTCGTGTTTGAGTTGTTCTCGCCTCTCTTTCGTACGACGCTCGTTATTCAATTCTTTTTCCATGACGCGCTCCTCCTGTTCCCTTGAAAGTTCTTCGTAACGCGCGCTTTTCTGCCTCGCGCGTTTCTTACGATTCGCTTCTTTTTCACGCTCGCGTTCCTTTCGAGCGAGTTCCTTCTCGCGCGTCCTTTCCGCGCGTTCCCTCTCTTCCCGCGCCCTTTCGTCTTCGCGATCGCGTTCGCCTTGCTCAAAAAGGTCGGAGACTCCCTTGATCTGATCGCAACGGAACTTCTTTTCCTGAGGAGCGCCGCCGTCGGAAGTCTCGACGACGATCACAAGATCGCTCCTCTTGATCTTCCCGTCGTACGCCATCCGCCATCGTCGTTTCGTAACGATTTCCACCAAGCCCAGTCAAATAAAGTTTTCGTTCAAACATACGTAGTCCCTTTCTGAGAAACGGTTTTGAACGGATAAGAAGCATACTATCGAGGCTTACACTCTTGCCCAAAACCTGTTTCAACTAAAAGGAAGACGCGCGTCATTCCAGCCGAGAAATTTTTGATAAAAAAGGGATCGTTTTTCACGATCCCCGTTCCAGGCGTTTTCGACGCCATTGCTCCAGCCGTCATTCTAAGGATTAGTTGTCATCGAACTCGTCGTCGTCGTACGAATCTTGTCCTGCCGCGACAAGAATCGCTTTTTTAATCGTCTCCGCGTGGTACTGCGTCAAGTAAACCGGAACCATGAGAATCTTGTACAAACAAAACCCAACGAGAATTGTAAAGAGGAGGAATAGGACAACAGCAACTGTTTTCTCGACGCCAGTATTCCCAAGTCTGTCCAAGTTTGTTGATAAGAGAAAAAGGAATAATAAAAAAGAAATGAGGGATACAATATAGTCGATGACCTTCCTAACCTTTTTAAGGGCGGTTCTTCCCTGTCGCCTGTCTTCTTGCTTAAGGAGCGCTCTTCTATTTTTCGTGTCTCTCGCTTTTTTCTCTTTCTTTAGCTGAAAACGCCACTCTTGTTCCTTCAAGTGTTCTTGTCGAGCAATTTCCTTTTCATGCGCTTTATCCACTTTTTCCTGTTCCTCCCGCGCTTTCATTGCTTCGCGCGCACGCTCTCCCTGCGCTTTCATCGCTTCGCGCGCGCGCTCTCCCTGATCGAAGAGCTCGGCGACGCCCTTAATATTATCGCAACGGAACTGCTTCTCGCTGGTAAGATTTCCATCGGAAGACTCGACTACGATCACAATATCGGTCTTCTTGATCTTCCCGGTAAACGCCTCCTTTTTAAGTTCCTCCATCGAAACTTCATAGCGATTTCCGCCAAGTCCAGTCAAATAAAGTTTTCGTTCAAACATACGTAGCTTCCTTCAGAAAACGAGGGAGAGGGAAAAATTTTCCGGGATTATACCCCAAAAAGAGAACGGTTCAAGGGTAGATAAGACGTGCGTCGTTCTACCTGGCAAAAATATTTTATTTTTTAAAAATTTTGTCAATAAAAAAACGGGATCGCTTTTCACGATCCCGTTTTCTGCATTTTTAACGCGAAATTCAATTAGAAGTGCAAGCCGCTATCGACGTCGCCGCCACGATTGAGGCCGCCTTTGAGAGGCTTCTTCGACTGGAGCTTGCGGATCTTCTCGCGCGACGCGTTGAGCGCTTCTTCGTCTTTGCGGCGTTCTTCCGCTTCCGCGGCGGCGGCGTCCGCATCCGCTTTTTCCGCGGCTTCGCGCTTCGCCTTAACGCGCGGGTCTTCCATCGTCTTCTTAATCGACAAAGATACGCGACGCTTCTGCTGATCAACGTCGAGAACCTTCACGTCGACCCAATCGCCGACCTGGAGCGCGTCGCTGACCGCCTTCACTCGCTGATACGCGATTTCGCTCACGTGCACCAAACCTTCAATGCCTTCGCCAAGATCGATGAAGGCGCCGAAATCAGTGATTTTGAAGACACAACCGCGCAGAACGTCGCCGACGCGCACCGATTCGTCTACCTTGTTCCACGGGTCGAGCGCTTTATCTTTGAGGGAGAGGGAGATGCGATTCTTTGCGGCGTCGATTCTCGTGATCGTGACGACGACGCGTTCCCCTTCTTTGACGACGTCGCTCGGATGCTTGACGCGCGTCCAAGAGATCATCGAAACGGGGATGAACCCGTCGACGCCGCCGAGATCGACGAAGACGCCCGCGTCGATAATCTTGCGGACGAGACCTTCACGCGTCTGACCTTCCGCGAGTTCGGAGAGAGTTTTTTCGCGGAGCTCTTCGCGTTCCTGCTCGATAAGGGCGCGACGGCTAACCACGAGATTGCGACGTTCGGGATTGCACTCAGTGACGACGCACTTCCAACGTTCGCCAACGAAACGTTCGGGATTTTCAACGCGGAAGACGTCGATTTGACTAAATGGTAAGAAGCCGCGAAGCTTTCCGACTTGGCATTCGAGTCCGCCGGTGTTCGCGGCGGTGACGACCGCTTCGACGATCGCGCCCTTGGTGAGGCTGAGCCAGTCGCCGACTTCAGCGGCGGCGAGGGGCAAGGCGACGTCGTAAACGCCTTCCGCCGAATCGAACTTCGTGACGACGACTTCGACCTGCTGACCCGGCTCCAAGACGAAATCGTCCGGGAACTGTTTGAGAGGCACGAGGCCGAGCTCGCGCGTTCCCAGGTCGACGAAGACGGAGTCGCCGGAAATGGAAGCGACGCGTCCCTGAACTTTAGCGCCTTCTTCAAGTTGCGTGGCGGCGGCGGAATCGCTGACGGAGCTCATAAGGGAATCGATCGAGGCGTCTCCAATGAGAGCGGCGAATTCGTCTGCAAGGTCGCCGGAAAGCGCTTCGCGACGATTCGGGGTCGGAACCGAGGAGACGGGACCGCGCTGAACAAAGGTCGGACGATCGTTTCCGCGACGTTCGCGCTTCTGACGCTGGGGACGATCCCCTTTCTTTTCACCGTCGACGGGGGCGGCGGCGTCGCGACGGCGACGCGCTTCGTCTCTCTTCGCCGCGAGAGGCGCGGCGACTCCGCCCGCAACGCGCAATCTTTCGGCAATCACGTCCGGCGTCACAGCCGCCGATTCCGACGACGCGTTGATCGCGTCGTACGTGGGGAGAGAGGACGAGGTCGCCGCTGGGGCGTTGTTTTGAACATCGACGTTTTTGTTTTCCAAGTTATCCATAATTCACGCTGCCTACGATCGGCGCTGTAAACCGATCTATATCGAACAAATTATTCCTTGAGGACAAACGCTTTCGCGCATGGCTCTAAACACGCGTCTTCCCCGCTTTTACAAGCGTCGCCATTTATCAATATTCTCACAATTGTACCCATTTTGACGAAGCTTTAAAGGGCTAAAAGGGCAAAAACCCTTAAAAAGACCCTTTCAAAGGGACGACGCCACCGTTCGCGCGTCTTTTCACGAAAAACGCGCGACAAAAAAGAGGCGGAACCTATGTCGATTCCGCCCTTATATTTTGGACTACAATCACGGAGAAACGGCGAAACGCACCGGCACGACAACCGTCTGCGCCGTCTCTTCGTCCTCCCCAATCTGGAAGACGATCTCCCCGAGTTGATCCTTACCCGGCCCCATGAACGCGCCTTGCGGAGCCCCCGCGGGAATCTCCACGTCGACCTCCACCATGCGCACCTTCATCGTCTTCTGTAGCTCCGCGTCGGGATACGTGAAGGACACGTTGATCCAGTCGGGTCTGGAGCTCTTGACGAAGACGGACTTTTCGTTCACGTCGATCAGCTCCGTGATGAAGAAGCGAAGATTCGTCTTCTTACCCTGATCTTGGCGGATCGAATCGAGCCTCAGCGCGCCGGATCCCTTGTCGTCGTAGAGGGGCCCGAGGACTTTGACTTCGCTTCCCATAATCGAACCGTGAATCGGCGTTTCGAGGATCGGCGTCTTCTCGCTGTTGAGGCGGATGCGCAGGAGCTCCTGGAAGGAGCCTTGGGGCATGCCCCCCTTCATCGTGACTTTGCCGTTGAAGACGCTCGTCGCGAGGGAAAAGAGGCGGTTATCCTTCTCTTCTTCGGTGAGATTGGCGACGTCGTCCTCTTCAATCTCGACCTCAAAATGCTCCGGATCTGAGAGTTCGCAACTTTCGACCTTGAGCGCGAAGGGGGTTCCGTCGGGATTGCGTTCGAAGCCATACATGCGGAAAGTGCGCGTCGTTTCGCCAGACTTGGACGCGTTATTGAAGGCTAGTTCGCTCGGAGCGGTGACGACGGGGGCGGTGTATAGTCCTTTGACGGAGAAGGTGATCTCCTTGGCTTTTGGGTCGTTCGTCAAGACGCGGACGCCCTGATTGAAGACGCCGCCGGATCGCGCGCCGTCCCATTTGAAGAGGATTTCCGCCTTGTCCCCCGGCTTAACGGTCGTTTTCGAGATCGTAAAGGTGGTGCAGAAGCACCCTTTGCCGCCGTCGGCTAAGGAGAGGTTCGCGTCGCCGACGTTCTCGATATAGAAGGGATGCTCCCCCTTCTCGGTGGACGGGTTCTTCTCGATGATTCCGAAGTCGAAGGAGACCTCGTCGACTTTGACGCGAGGAGCCTTCTTCATCGGGCCGGCGGAGGAGGCGTCCGTGTCCGACTCCGTTCCCTGATCCTCGTTTTGGACGAATTCGCGTCCGCGATTGATTTCAAGATCGGGAGACCACGGCATGGAGTCTGCGGCGTAAAAACCAATCCCGACGCCGACGGCGACGCCTAAGAGAATTCCGGAAAGAATAGCAGTGAGAATAA
>CAVGEG010000015.1:9697-16707 GCA_963628165.1 Paratractidigestivibacter sp.
GAATAATGCGCATTGCAAGTTTCGCCTACTAGATGGATTGAAATATGAAACGCGGCGTCCGCGAGGAGCGAGCGCCGCGCAACGAGTCGGATAGACGTCTCATTCGATCGTGTATTGATCGGCGAGGCGAATGAAATTCTGGAGTTCCTCTTCAGTGAGGACGCCTCGACGTTCGATCTCGATCTTCGCCTGCGTGTTCGTATTCTTTTCGCGCGCGGAGACGGAGATGCGACCCGTCTTATCGAAGGCGTAGGTGACTTCGACGAGGGAGCCCTTGGGCAAATTCTCCGGCAGACCGACAATGCGACACTTTCCAAGGAAAGAGCACGCGGACGGATCGGGAGCGTCCCCTTCCATGACCTGAACGCTAATGCGGCTCTGTCCGTCCTTCTGCGTCTTGAAGGCCTTCGTGACGGAGTACGGCAACGTCGTGTTGCGCGGGATCATAATGTAGTTGACGACCTGCTTCGTGTTGGGGTCGGTGGCGACGACGCCAAGTCCGTGGGAGTTGACGTCTTCTTCGTGGACGTTTTCGAGGAGCTTCTTAACGCGGTCGTCGAGGTTTCCGCCGCCGTTATATTGCGCTTCGAGGATCGCCGCGTGGATCGCCGCGCCGCGCGCTACCGCCGTGTGCGGATCGAGATCGTCGCTACGATACGGCTTGAGGCCGGTGACGCGTTCGAGCATCTTCGCCACCTGCGGCATCAGGGTCGAGCCGCCGATCATGACGATCGCGTCGAGGTCGGAGAACTTCATGTTCGCCTCCTGGATCACGTATTCCGTCGTGTCCGCGGTACGTTGCAACAGGTCGTAGGTAAGTTCTTCGAAGAGCTCGCGCGTCACGGGGACGGAGATGGAGAGCCCTTCGTGACGGACGGAGATCGACGTCTGTTCGCGCGTTGTGAGCTGGATCTTCGCGACGTCGCAGTCGTTGCGCAAGATCTGCATCGTCTTGGGGAACTGATGGAGGTTCCCCCCGTGCTTCTCTTGGAATTTCTGGCAGACGTAGTCGGCGAGCCGATCGTTCCAGTCGACGCCGCCGAGTTTGACGTCGCCGTCGGTGGAGACGACGTGGAAGTTGTTTCCGGTGTATTCGACGACGGTGGAGTCGAAGGTTCCGCCCCCGAGGTCGTAGATGAGGATACGGCGCGTTTTAGTCGCGTCGGTGCGACCGAGTTCGCCGCGATGCCACGCGTAAGTGAGAGCCGCCGCCGTCGGTTCGTTGATGATGCTCACGACGTTCAAGCCCGCGATTTTACCCGCGTCTTGCGTCGCCTTACGACGCGTATCGTTGAAGTAATAGGGAACCGTGATGACGGCGTTGGCGATCGTGTCGCCGATCTGTCCTTCGCAGTCCTGCTTGAGTTTGCGCAGAATCAGCGAGGAGACGAATTCCGGAGTGACCTCTTGACCGTCGAAGGTACGGTGATACCCGACGGCGCCCATTTGACGCTTGATGCGCTCGACGACGTGCTCCGGATCTTCCATCGCCGCGCGGCTACGGTTCGGTCCTACGATAATGCGTTTCTCGCCCGCAAGAAGAATGATACTTGCCGTTTCGACGTCGTCGTCTTCATTAGGAATAGGAGTAGGCTCCCCCTCGTTATTGACAATCGCCAAGGTGGAGAAGGTCGTTCCCAAGTCGATACCAACTGTTTTTCCAGGTAAAAATTCCATGTTAAACTCGCAACAAAGAAGAATATATAGCGCGTGTCGCTGAGACGGCGGGCTTCGATCATTCGCGCGCGACGGCGACGACGCCGCGCCTGGCCCTACCCCTATTATGATATTATCGTACTCGTTCCAAAATGACGCGTCAAGGAAACCGCGAAAAATACGAAAAAATTTTTCACCAACTTCCGTCCGCCTCCCCGCGTCATCCGCAATAAAAGTTAGCTAAGTCAAATAGCATTGACAAGAACAGAACCTCTGTATAATTAACTTCTCCTTGTTTGTTTAAGTTTTTTGTTTCTGTGTTCTCACCAAGCACTACTGAAAAGAGGGCCCCGCAATTGCGAGACCCTCTTTCTTTTATTTATCGACCTTTACGCTCTTGCAAAATCAACTCTTCCCTTTTCCCTTGAGCGTCAATCTCCCGGAGCTCTTCTTTTCGTCGGACTGCGGCGGAGTCGCGGGCGCGGCCTTCTCGTCGGACTGTGGCGGAGTCGCGGGCGCGGCCTTTTCGTCAGACTGCGGCGGAGTCGCGGGCGCGGAGGTTTCCTCGTCGAGATCTTCCGTCGCGAAGAAGTCGTCCCCGAGCTCGTCTTGCGCGGCGAGATCGTCGTCCGTAATCATATTGACGGAGGGGCTGAAGAGAGACGACTCTTCCTGAACGTCGTCCGTCGCGTCGCTCGAGTCGCTCGAGTCGCTCGCGTCGCCGGTTCCCTGGCCGGGCGTCACGAAGACCGCCTTTTCTCCGGAAATCTGGTCGGACGCGCCGCCGTTCTCCGTCGCGTCAGGCGCCGCGGCGTCACCGCCCTGACCTTCCTTCAAGAGCGCGTTTTCTTCGTCCGCCTTACGCATCGCGCCTTCGTCGAAGCCTTCGAGCTCCTCTTCCGCGACCGCTTCGCCCGAGTCGATCAGGATATACCCCGCCCACCAGAAAGGCGCGTCGTATTTCGGAATCGATTCGGATCGTCCGAGCTTCTTGAGGCGCGGCTCTTCGTCGTCGACGACGTCGCGTTTCACAAGTTCCGCGACCGCGTCTTTCCACGCCTTCGCCGACGGTTCCTTCTCGTAATTCTTCACGAACGATTCCGCCAGATCAAAGGCGGAGCGTCCCCCCGTCCGCCATCGGCTCAGGAGGATCGTGTCGGCTCCCGACGCTTGCATCGCGAGAACCGCAAGCGCGATTTCCTGACCGTCCCCCCCGTTCTTGAGGGAATTCTCGGCGTATGTGCGCAACGCGGGCATGACGATGAGTCTCGGGGCGCCCCACGGGCACGCAATCCAGTCGGAGACGGTATTGCCCCCCGCGGGCTTGGGGCCGAGGACGATCGGGCTCCAGTTCCACGATTCGGCGGAGACTTCTTCGAAGACGACGAGTCTCTTGAGTCGCGCCGCGATGATGGAGCCGGGAACCGCGGGGGCGGATTTAGCGCTGGCGATTTCGGTTTTGGAGACGGCCTTGGCGAAGCGTTCGACAGCCTTTTCGACGACTTCGGAGGGTTCGCGCGGATACGTCGCGCCGCCGATGACGGTCGTGTTGACGAAGGCGTTTCGCCCAATCGCGTTAGGAAGCGCGAGGGAGACGGTCGCGGCGTATCGAATCGTGAAGTCGGGGGCGGCGATCATTGGGATCTGGGCGTCGACGAACTCCTTGAGGGCGGCGCGTTCTCGCGCGGTGCGACTCATGCGTTTTCGCGGCGCGGTCGCGGCGTCCTCTCCCTCAGCGCCTTGGTCGTCCGCGGCGAGTTCGTCGGCGTCGGCGACCAGCGCGGGTTCCGCTTCAGGCGCGGGTTCTGACTCAGGTTCGGGTTTGGGCGCGGACTCGTCGTCGGCGTCGAGAGCGTCGAGTTCCTCTTCGGTCGCGTAATACGCGGCGTCGAGATCGTCGTACTGCGCCTCGTGCGCGGCTTGGAGCTCTTCAGGGGTCGTCGGTTTCTTGGCGGCGTCGGATTCGGAGTCGGGCGCGTTTAGATCGTCGGGATTCGAAGACGCGGCGTCGGACTCGTTTTCGGCGAGGGGCGCGTCGTCGGGCGCGACTTCGTCGGCGTCAGGTTCGGCGGAGGCGGCCTTCGGAAGACAGAGCGCCTCGAAGGGGAGATACCAGAGCACGTCGTCCGGAACGACGACGAGTTTCGAGAAGACGATATTGAATCGATCCGCTTCGACGTCGGAGGCGCCCAGGACGATTTCGCGCAACTTCGAGCCTTGCGCCTTCCAGAGCTCGTCTGCGAGCGTCTCCGCTTCCACGACGCGCGATCCGTCGACGTTCCCCATCGTTTTGAGGAAGGTCGCGACCGCCGCGCCGATACTCGACGCCGGGCCGACACGCCACGCGTCAAGATTCTCCTTCCCGATCATGAAACCGTAGATATCGCCCCCCGCGCCGATGAAGGAGAGGATCGCCGTCTCGTCAGGCAAGCGTTCCTGGACTTGCTTCACGGTGTAAACGGGTGGGAAGACATACGGAATTCTGACGCGTCCGGCGGCGATGAAACGCAGGAGCGCCTCTTGCTTTCCGGAGACGTCGGCGAGCTTGGCGTAGAGCGCCTCGACGTTGCGCAGGGCGTCGCGGTCAGAAGGAACGGTCGGGAGCGCGTTAAGCTCCGCCATGATCGCGGACGTCGCTTTCATCGACTCTTCGAAATCGGGGTACGCGTAGTAGAGGGATTCGCGGGCGGCGCGAATCGACTGCGTGGTGAGGATGGCGTCCGCGGTCATGATATAGCGCAAGGAGACGAGTCGTCCGCCAAAGGTTTGCCTCGCGAAGAATCGTTCGCGGCGAATTCGTTCGGCGACCTCGAAGGCGCGGTCTTTCAGGTCGCGATCCATAAGGAGCTGGAGTTGCCTTTCATACGCGTCGATCGGCGCGATCATCTGGATCGCGAGGGATTCCGTCGGGTTAACGGCCCAGTCGACGACGGTCGGTTCGCGCAGGAGACGCTCATAGAGATCCGCGGCGTTTCGCGGGGTGAGGGAGCCGTTGGCGGTGAGGCCGGCCTGGACGTACGCGTCGAGCTTGCGAAGCTGACGCGCCCACGTCGAATGAACCTTCGCGCCTTCCACAACCCGCGCGAGCGCTTCGTCCCCCGCGCTAATCTTCCCGACGGCGTACATAAAGAGCGCCGTGAGATAATTCCAGCGATCCGCGTGCGCCGATTGACGAATCTCCCCGCGCATCGCGACGTCGAGAGCCTTGAGCCCCGCTTCCGCACCCTTGATATTCCCCGAGTAGATCATATCCTCGAGGAGCTCGAGCGCCAGCGACGTCTGCAAGACCTTCGCCTGCGGAATCTTTTCCTTAACCCACCGATACGCCTGCGCTAGGCGCGGATCGACGGATCCCCCGCGAAGCCCCTTCACGGCGTTGGAATAATATCGGAGGGACTCTTCCAACACGAGCCAGTCTTGAAACTGATACGCGCTGTTGGAAGCTTCGAAGTAGCATTCCGCGGCTTGCGGGAGCTTGTTCGCGTTCATGAAGACGTGGCCGAGCTCGAGGAGCGCGACGCACGTGAGGTTGTGATCGAATTGGCCGCTGCACAGGAGCGCGTCGTTGAGCGCCTTCACCGCGGATTGCGTCTTATCGCACTCGACGAGGGCGAGTCCCCAGATGACGTCGAGGAAGGTGATCGACCAATGGTTCGGAGCGACGGCGCGCGTGCGGAACGTCTCGAGAATCTCGGCGCTCATCGGGTCGAAGGGCGCCATGGGGCCGATAATGTCGATACGGCGTCGAATCGAGAGGGCGATGCAACGAAGGATCTCGACGGGGTCGATCTGCATGGCGTGTTGTTGAGCGGAGATACCGAGCTGTTGGTGCGCTTCAGACGCCTCTTCGCCGACGACGATCGTCGCCTTTCGCGGAAACGCGCCGAGGGGAACGTTGCGTTTCGAGGTTCCCCATGGAGTGACGCTCTTCGTGCCGGGGGTCACGCCGGAAGTGTAGGTGACCTTGCTCATCCACTTGGGGTAGGCGATAGCGATGGAGAGAGCGGCGTTGTAATTTTTGAGAGCGACGTCGAGCGAACCGGCCTGATAGTACGTTTCGCCAAGCATGGCGTAGTAGCATATGGAGTCGATCCAGAGGTTTCCGCCGATTTTGAAGGCTCCGCGAAGTTCGTTCTCGTAAAATTTAGCGGCGCGTGCGAAGTCTCCGGTCTGGATCATCTTTTCGCCGAGATAATATCGTTCGGTGGGGATCGCGCGAATTTCGTCGCGTTTTAGACCTGGGCCTGGGCCGGGGATGGGCTGAGCGCGGAGCTCGCCGGGGATCGCTAGGAGAGCGAACGCGGCGACGCATAGCGCGACGCAAGCGCGTTTGAGAGCGTGGGAGCGATAGGCCAATTTATTCATAACTCGACTCCTTGGCCCGCGCGACGGCGGGCGGTGCGTGCATAATCTTTTCTCATGGAGCGCGGGACGGCGCGCGTTATTCGCCGCGCAAGTCGGGGTCTTGCGAGGACGCGTCGACGGGCGCGCGGGTCACGTCGACAAGCGCGGGGGGCTCGTCGGGTTTATTTTCTTTTTTGGGGAGTTGACTCGCGGCGGTCTTGCCGGGGTGAAATTTGTCGTTAAAGATCGCGGGGTCGTAGGAATCGCGATAATCCTTTTTGGGGGTTAGACCGACGCGGCGGAGCGCGGATTCGGGGGAATTGACGTCGTCGTACGGATTCGGCAAGAATTGTTCGGCGCCGCTTGCGAAGCCTTGCTGAATTTTGAAGTCGTCTTGAAAGAGCTCGGCGAAACTCTGGGCGGCTTCGGGGCTCCGCGGGGCGACCTTTGCGGAATCGGGAGCGGGAACGAGATCGATCGGGGTTTCGCCGACGACGTCGTATCGCGAGGCGGCGCCTTCGCGCGGTTGCGGCGTTTTCGGCATGGCGTCTTGAATCGCGCGGCCCGCCTCCTTGAGCTTTTCGTCGCTCTTGACGCGGTTAAGCCATTCGACGAAATAGGCGCAGTCGCGCGTCGAATACTTGTCTTCGCCAAAGGGATAGACGCGTTTTCCCATCGCGTTGTTCACCGCCGGGTGGGAGAGGATCGGGCTCGAGTCGATATTGTCGAAGTCGAGGTAGCGCATCGTTTCGCGCAGGGAGTAGAGGAGCGCGAGACGCTGCGCGGGTCCGTACGTCTTCTTGCGGACGACGTATCGAGCGTTGGGGGTGATTTCGTCGTGGCAACCGGTGGTCGCGCATCGTTTTTGGAGAACGGGGAACGCCTTTCGGGAGAACTTTTCGAGGGACGCGGCGGGGAGAGTTCTTCCCCAGGCGTCGAGTTCTGCGTCGAGCGCTTTGCGAGGATCGGTATGCGTCGCGACGCTTTCCTTCTTCTGCGCGGCTTCGGCG
>CAVGEG010000015.1:16717-32236 GCA_963628165.1 Paratractidigestivibacter sp.
TTCTGTTTCGACGCGCGCGGCGGCGGCTTCGGCGCGTTCGCGAAACGTCTCAGCTTCGGCGATCTCGTCGATCTTCTTCTGGAGGGCGCGGCGTTCCGCGTCGTCGACGGCGACGGCTAGTCGCTCTTGGAGCGCCTTGAGAGCGGGGGCTCCGAGACGGCGGCGGTTCGCCCAGTCGGCGAGCTTGAGCGCCTCGTTCACGTCTTCCATGCGCGTTAGACGTTTTCGATACTCAAAAATTCCCTCGCGCGAGGGAGAAACGCATAAAACGTCGAGCTTCGACGCGGAGAGGGAACCGCCGCCGGGAAATTCGATAGAATAGGAATTCCCCTTGTCGACGACCTTTCCTTCGACGATCGAACCGGAGCGCGTGAGGACGAACCCCGTCGGAGCGGCGGGTTCGGCGGCGGCGTTCGAATCGGCGTTCGCGTCTTGATTCGCGTCGAGCGCGGCGTCGGGAGAGCTTTGGGACGTCGCGAGCGCGTCGCCGGTGAGCGCGAGGTCGAAATCCTGGGCGTCGACGCTTAGGGCCGCGACGGCGAAGGTCAGGAGGCACGGGGCGACGACGGCGCGGAACGTCTCCGTTCCCTTGTTTTTAACGTATGCTAAAAATAGGTTCATGTCGAGCGCCTCTATTTTTCCAGTCGACGCGCATGGCGATCGCGCGTCTTTTATCGGTGATAATTAAAAAACTTACGCCGAACCATCGAGCGACGGTCGCGCCGACGAGTCGAGAGCCATGGGCGTATTCGTCAAGGAGCGCGCCCATCGGATCGAAGAAGGAGATTCTTCCGTTTCCCGCGACGACGAGCCATTCGTCGAGCCCGTCGCCGTTGAGATCCCCGGACGCGATCGTCGCTTCGCCGGGGCCGGTGCGATCGGGCAACACGGCGCGCCAAAGTTCGTCTCCTTGGGCGTCGAAACCGACGAGATAGGAGGCGTTTTGTTCGAAATCGTAGACGAGCGCCGTCGCTTCGGCGCCGGCGTTGGGGGCGCGTTTCGGAACCGCGAGATCCCAGGCGGTCTCTCGAGGTCGGAGCTTCGGCGCGTCGAGTCGCGACCCGTCGTGGACGTCGATTCTTGCGACGCCGCCCGGCTCGGGGACTCCCGCGTCGAGGATCCAGAGCGCGCGCGTTTTTGGTTCGAAGGCGATGCGTTTTGGCATAACGACCGAGTTGATCTCCCACGCGATTTCGCGCGTCTGCGCGTCGAAGAGTCGCACGGCGTCGCGGCGCGCCGCGCCTTGCGCCGACGAATCGACGAGAGCCGCGACGATCCCCGCGCGCTTTGAGTCGAGCGCGTCGCCGGGAATCCACAGCGCGTCCGCGATCTTCGACGTCGCGCCGGGATCGCAGAGGATCGACCCTAAATCGTTAAAGTCTTCGTCGAGGCGGTGAATCTTCGCGGATGCGGGATCGAACGCGAGATACCGCCGTCCCCCCATCTCGTTCTTCCCTTCGCGCAAGATTGAGATCGGCTCCCCCGCGGCGGCGCTTGGGGAGGTTTTCGAAAAGACGCGCCCTTGGTAATTCATCGCGGCAACGGCGTTCCCTTCGCACGGAACGAGAAGGATCGAGTCGCGATCCCCCTTCTCTTCGGGTGAAATCGCAAGGGGGCGACCCGGCGCGTTAAGGGAGTCGACGCTCCAGACTTCGCGCAGTCGCATGACCTTCGGGGAGGCGCGTCGCGGAATCGGGACGGAGCTCGCGTCGCGGAGCTCGGCACAGTAGACGTCGACGTCGAGGGAATGGGCGACGCGTTCTTCGAATCGCCGTTCCGTGGCGTAGAAGGCGCGGCGACGCGCGGCGAGGCTCTCGTCGTCAAGCCCCTCGGGGGGTTCCCAGCGGAAGCGTTCAAGGGTTTCGCCGCCGGGATCGAGGGGAGGAAATTCGTAACGCGCGGTCGATTCGGGGGGATTTTGCGCGAGGATCTGGCCGGGGAATTCGACGCGCAACGCGAGAACCGTCGCGCCGGGCTCCCGAAGTCGGAGTCGCGCAGGGGGTAGTTCGACGCGCGCGAGCGCTCGCGTCGCGCGATTGAGCCAGTAGACGCGCTCCCCGTCGGCGTCGACGCTCACGCGGTCGCAGTAGACGGCGTCTTTTTCATCGGGGCCGTATTGGATGTACGCGGGCTCGAGGAGTTTCGCGGTCGCGCCGCGCGGTAGAAGGGTGCGCAGGGGATCTTTGGCGAAGAGTAGAACGAGCTGCGGAGACGTCCACGAGAAATCGGCGGGGAGCGAAGTATCGGCGGCGGCGGCGAAGATCGCGTCGGGGTAGAACTCGCGAATCGAGGTGAGGACGAGGGGCGCGGGGCGTTCTAAGAGCTGGGCGGCGTATCGGGGATCGTCGATCGTCGCGCGGATCGTCTTGCCGTCGGAGAAGAGGGAGGCGCCGCCAAAGCGCATTTTGACGTAGTTGGGCTTTGCGAAACTCAGTTCCAGGGGGCGCCGCGTTCGGACGATTTGAGAGTCTTCCCCTTCGCGCTGATATTCCCAGAGGACGTATCCTCGATCTTCGTAGAATTTCGCGTTGGCATAGGCGAACGCGGCTTCGCGCAGGAGTTTGACGGCAGGAGACGCGCCGTCGCCGTCGTCGCGCGACTCGACGTTCGCGCTCTCCAAAACGTCGGGCTTCGCGCCGCGATCGCGTCGACACCCGATAAAGAGGAGGAGAAAGAACGCGAAGGAGGAGAGGGAGACGAGGAGCAAGCGTAAAGCCGTCCTCTTCCCCTTTTCGAATCGCCTATTTCCGTCCTTCGTCGTCTTCGTCACGTCTGAGTTCATCCGCTAAAACAAATTCCTAAAACTTGTAAATCGCCTATCTTGTATAGTATGGATTTACTCTCTCTAAGGGTAGCGTTTTTTTCAACTTGGCGCAAGATTAGAGAAAAAGGGACGCCCTCCCCGCGGTCTGAGGAGGACGTCTTGAGAAAGGATCGTCGCGAAGGGGGGGCGTCAATTGTCGGCGGCGTTCTTTTGGGCTTCGGCGGCGGCGCGTTTTTCGGCGAGTTCCTTCGCGCGACCGGGAGCGAGGGTGAATCGCGGGCCGTCGTGCTGCAAGGCTCCGTCGTTGTCGTCGAGCTGCGCGGGGTTGATGTGAACCGCGACGTGCTTGACGGCGGGGAATTCGTTTTCGACGATGTTGTGCACCTCGTGAGCGATCCAGTGCGCGGCGTAGACGGTCTTGTTTCCGTCGACGGCGATTTCGAGCTCGACGTAGACGCGCGAGCCGAATTTGCGGGTGCGCAGGAGGTCGACGTGATCGACGGTGGGGTACGCTTCGACGCGCTCTTTGATCTGCGCTTCGATCTTTTCGTCGCACGCTACGTCGACGACGCAGAGCGCGGATTCGCGGAGAATGTCGTACGCCACCTTCAGGATGCAGAGGCTGATGACGATCGCGGCGATCGGGTCGAGGAGGGGAAAGCCGAGTCTTGCGCCGAGGACGCCGATCAGGGAACCGATCGAGGAAAAGGCGTCGGAGCGGTGATGCCACGCGTCGGCGACGAACGCGGGGGAGTTGATCTTTCGGGCGTTAATGATGGTGTACCAGAACATCCCCTCTTTAACCAAGATGGAGACGACGGCGGCAAGGAGCGCGAGTTTCGTCGGCAGGATCGGCTCGTAAGGCGCGCCCGCGGCCTTCGCCAGGGCGATCGCGCGCCATCCGTCGAGCGTGTCCGTCGCCCCCTGATAGCACAGAACCGCGCCGACTCCAAAGAGCGCGAGCCCGATCCCGAGAGTCGCGAGATTCTCGATCTGTTCGTGCCCGTAGGGGTGAGCCTTATCCGCGGGGGAGCTGGAGATCTTGACTCCGACGTAGGCGACGATCGTCGTCAAGACGTCGGAGAGGGTGTGGATCGCGTCGGAGACCATCGCGCTCGAATGTCCCACAATCCCCGCGACGAACTTAAAGAGGGTCAGAAGGACGTTCCCCGCCGCGCTGACAAAGGTCATCTGATTGACAATTATCTTTTCTTCTTCAGGGGTTAGCTTCCCCGATCTGCTTTTCACGTTCGTCATTGCGCTTCCCTCTTGCTTCTTGCGAGGCGTCGGCGTCCTGAGCGCGACGCGCGGCGTTTTCTTTCCATTCTTTAATCTGGTTATAGCGCTCCCCGTAGTTGCGCTCGAACCCTTCCGACGTCGGGTAGTAATACTCCTTCCCGACCAAGGCGTCGGGTAGACACTGCATATCGGCGAGTTTGTCGGGGCAATCGTGAGCGTACTGATACCCTTTTCCGTAGCCGAGATCGCGCATGAGGTTCGTCGGCGCATTGCGAATATTGAGGGGGACGGGCTGGTTAAGCATCTGAAGGGCGTCGACCTTCGCGGCCTTGTATCCGACATAGACGGAATTCGACTTAGGCGCGAGCGCCATGTAGACGACCGCTTCGGCGAGGATCGTGTTACACTCCGGGGCGCCGATATAGTGGGAACCTTGATATGCGGCGACGGCGAGTTGCAACGCACGGGCGTCCGCCATCCCGACGTCTTCACTTGCGAAGCGGACGACGCGCCGCGCGATATAGAGGGGATCCTCCCCCGCTTCGAGCATTCGCGCGAGCCAGTAGAGGGCGGCGTCCGCGTCGGAGTTGCGCATCGACTTATGGAGCGCGGAGATCAAGTTGTAATGCTCTTCCCCGTTCTTGTCGTAGAGGAGCGACTTTCGCGAGACGCACTGCTCGACGTTTTCACGGGTAACGCGCACGACGCCCGACTCGTCGACGTCGGCGTTGAGAACCGCCATCTCGAGAGTGGAGAGCGCGGAGCGCGCGTCGCCGTTCGCCGCGGCGGCGACCGCCTCAACAAGCTCCGGCGCCATGTCGATCTTCTGCCCGCCAAACCCTTTCGGGGACGTCAAAGCGCGGTTGAGAAGCTGGAGGATCTCGTCGTTTGAAAGCGCTTCGAGGACGAAGACCTTGCAACGAGAAAGGAGCGCGCCGTTAACCTCGAAGGAGGGGTTTTCGGTGGTGGCGCCCACGAGAATGATCGCGCCCTTCTCGACGAAGGGGAGGAAAGCGTCCTGCTGCGCCTTGTTGAAGCGGTGGATTTCGTCGACGAAGAGGATCGTGCGCTGACCGTACGCGCGGTTGCGATCCGCCTCTTGCATGACGGCGCGAATCTCTTTGATTCCGCTCGTGACGGCGGAAAAGTCGATGAACTTCGACCGCGTGACCTTCGCGATCACGTTCGCAAGGGTCGTCTTCCCGACGCCGGGGGGCCCCCAGAATATCATCGACGCAATCGAGTCCTGCTCGACCATGCGACGCAAGACCTTCCCTTCCCCGAGGAGTCGCCGCTGACCGACGATTTCGTCGAGAGATTGAGGTCGAAGCCGCGCGGCGAGAGGCTGCGGCGCGGCGCTACTGAAAAACGTGTCCTGCATCGTCTAAACAAAACTCCTAACGTTATACGCGCGTCTAATAATTCGACCTATCATAATCCAATTTAGTGAAAGAAAAAGCGCCGAAACGGATAAAAAAAGGATTCTTCGGAAAAAGAATCCTTTATCTAGTCGATTTACGCGGGGAGTTCTCCATATCTCCATATATTGCGTCATCTCGTGTCGCACGGCATGGGACGCGACGCCACGAGATCACAAGTTGTAGATTTCGTTGATGATATTGATCCCCGTCGGGGTGCGAAAAACGATATCGCGCCCCGTGCGGATGAAGTCGATGGGGCGTTCGTCTTCGTACGCGTTGACGATGAAGTCCGCTTCGAGGAGAATGCGGTAGTCGAGTCCGTCGACGTCGTTATAGGTGTGATGGCGCCCCACGAGATAGGAGACGCGTTGGATCGTCGCGTCGTCCTCTCCGAGTTCGCGGAGCATCGCTTCGGCGAGGGGCGGGCCGTATTCTTCCTGCTTTTTGCCGTCGAAGACGCCTCTTCCGTGGATCTCTTCGGACTTCTTAACTCCGATATCATGGACGAGCGCGGCGGCTTCGAGAATATGGAGAGTCGTCGGGTCGAGACCTTCCGATTCCCCGATAAAGAGCGCGTAGGCGCAGACCTTCATGAAGTGCGCGATCCTCTTGGGATCCCCTGAGTAGTACCGGGTCATCGCGTCGACTAGTTTCACGTTCATTTCAGGAACTCCTCTTAAAATATGTGTTGGTTCACGCGCGGCTTTCGAGTCGTCGCGAGCGCGAATCGATCGTTAGACGTTCTTACCCATCTCGTACGCTTCCTGCAACTTGGGGTTCCCGGCGACCTGCCCCGCGTCGTTGACGTCGCCGCAGAAGAGGGAGCCTTTGAGTTGCGCTTTCGGAAGGCATTCGATCCATCCTTCGACGCAGGAGACGACGCGCGAGGGCGTCGATTCGGCGTTCTCCGCCGCGGTCGAGAGGACGTAGACTTCGCGAAAACGATAGTCTTTCGAATAGAGGGGATTCAGGCGGTCGACGAGCGTCTTCATGCTCCCCGAGGGGGCGTAATAGTAGATCGGGGTCGCCCAGACGATCACGTCGGCGCCCATGAACATCTCTTCGATCGCGATCGCGTCGTCGTCCATAAAGCACCGACCGCGCGTCCCGCACGTGAGGCATCCGACACAGAAGTTGATCTTCTTCCCTTTGAGGGAAAGGAACTCGACGTCATGACCGGCGTCCTTCGCCCCGCGCTCAAACTCGCGCGCGAGCGCTTCCGAGTTGCTCTTGCCCCTCAAACTCGTCGAAACAATCAACACCTTCTTGCCCATAGCTCAAAAATCCTTACTATTCAAAGTCGTTCGTTTCATTAATCTTGCGAAAAACGCGCCGACGTCTCCTCCGACGCGCGTCCTAAATTATATCGCGCCGACGTCCCAAAATCCATTAGCGAAAATGGGATAACGCGATTTTTTCTCGGAAGGAATCTCCGCGACGGCGCAGATTCTCCTTGAGTCCAAGAATCTTCCTTTCAATTTCGTCGATCACGCGCTGAAATACCGCGTCCTCCTTGCCAGAGGGATCCTCGAGCCCCCAATCGTCGTCGAAGGGCCTTCCGACGTAAGGACACGCGACGCCGCATCCCATGGAGATCGCGACGTCAGGAGCGGGGATCGCGTCGGCGAGCTTCGGGCGCTGCGTCGATTCCATGTTGATCCCGTACCGCGCCTTCATAATCCGCGCGGAGTCGGGGTTGATCGAGTCTTTGACCAGCGTTCGGCGGAAACGCTCTCGAAGACGTCGGACGCGAGCGCCCTTCCGAGCGCCTCCGCGATCTGACTGCGGCAGGAATTGTGAACGCATATAAACGCGACGATCGGTTTCTTCGTCATTACGTTCCTCCTTAAATTGCGGCAAAAAAAGGGTTACAGCGCGCCCTTCAAAATCGCGACGGCGTTCTCGAGCCCGTTGAGATCAAGCCCAGAGTAATTGAGTAAAAACATCCCGCGATATTCGTCGGACGCTTTTTCGTCGAATTCTGAGACGGCGGCGAGGCGGACGCCCTTCTGGAGGAGTCGCGCCTTGAGCTCCGCGTCGGAAGAGCGCGTCTGCAGTTGCAGGATAAAGTGGAGTCCGGAGTCGTTTTCGATGATGCGGCACGTCTCGGGGGGCAACGCGCGGCGGATGATCTCGAGGACGCGCGTTCTTTTGCGCGAATAGTGGAGGCGCATGCGGTTGATGTGGCGTTCGAAGTAGCCTTGACGGAGAAATTCCGCGAGCGCGTATTGATCGAAGGTCGAGACGGTGCAGGAGTAGAAGCCGAGCTTTTCATAGAAACGATTCGCGAGCGCGCCGGGGAGCGCCATGTAGCTGATGCGGATCGTCGGGGCGAGGGATTTCGAGAAGGTGTTCATGTAGACGACCTTGTCGGGATCGAGCCCGAACATGGGGACGATCGGTCTTCCGTTGAAACGGAATTCACTGTCGTAATCGTCTTCGAGGACGAATCGTTCGTCGCGTTCGTTCGCCCAGGCGAGGAGCTCGTGACGGCGGCTCAGCGTCGCGGTGACGCCAGTGGGGAAATGGTGCGTCGGGTTGATATGCGCGACGTCGGCGCGAACGCGCTTGAGTTCGTCGACGCGCGCTCCTTGGTCGTCGATGCGCGCGAGACGACATTCCACGCCTTGCGCTTCGTAAATCTGACGCGGCTTCTTATAGCCGGGAGTCTCCACGCAGAAGATCTTATCCCGCCCCAAAAGCTGGACGACGAGCCCGTAGAGATACTCCGCGCCGCTCCCCACGACGATCTGATTCGGATCGACGGAGAGTCCTCGAAAAGAGGCGAGATGGCTGGAGACGGCCCGTCTCAGTTCGAGGACTCCCGCGCCTGGAGAAGGTTCAAGGAGTTTTTTTTCGCGCGTCGTCATCGCGACGCGGATCATCTTCGCCCATACGGAAAAGGGGAAGAGTTCGGGGTCGGCGCGATTGGAGGAGAAGTCGAAAAGGATCGCGGAGGCGGCGGAATCGCCAGAGTCGCGAGGAGAGCGATTCGGCGTCGTGTTGATCTCGAGGTCGACGACCTGCGCGGCGCGGCGTTTCACGGGGATCGACGGGGAAACGAAGTATCCTTTCTTGGGGAGCGCGTAAACAAACCCTTCGGAGATCAACTGGTCATATGCGTTTTCAACCGTAATGGCGCTAACGCCAAGATTTCTGGCGAGGGTTCTTTTCGAGGGGAGCTTTTCGCACGGCGCGAAGTTTCCCGAGATCGCGTCGCGGCGGATCGCGTCGTATAAGCGACGATAAAGGGGCCCTTCCCCCTGGGTAAGGTCGTAGGTCAGCATCCAAGCGCTCCTCCAAACTGACCTTAAAACATTTCTTAATTTGGCAATTGAAAAAAGGTCAGTAGGGCTTATTATTTCCAAAGACTCGAGCGAGTCAATAGTCTGAAGAGATATGAAGGGGAAAAAAATGACAAATGATCGTTATGAATTGAACAAAGGTCTCGCCCAGATGCTTAAAGGAGGCGTCATTATGGACGTAACGACGCCCGAACAGGCGCAAATCGCGCAAGAAGCGGGCGCGTGCGCGGTGATGGCGCTCGAACGCATTCCGGCGGACATTCGCGCGGCGGGGGGCGTGTCGCGCATGAGCGATCCCAAGATGATTAAAGGGATTCAGACGGCGGTTTCAATCCCGGTCATGGCGAAGTGCCGCATTGGGCATTTTGTCGAAGCGCAGCTCCTCGAAGCGATCGAGATCGACTACATCGACGAGTCGGAAGTTCTTTCTCCTGCGGACGACGCGTACCACATCAACAAGCGCGACTTCAAAGTTCCGTTCGTCTGCGGCGCGCGCGATTTGGGAGAAGCGCTCCGACGCGTTAACGAAGGCGCGTCGATGAT
Source organism: Paratractidigestivibacter sp. (assembly GCA_963628165.1). Taxonomy (GTDB): domain Bacteria; phylum Planctomycetota; class Planctomycetia; order Pirellulales; family Thermoguttaceae; genus RUG369. The sequence continues at coordinate 25,990 of CAVGEG010000015.1, forward strand.
CCGCACGAAGGGTGAGCCTGGCACGGGAGACGTGATCCAAGCGGTGCGTCACATGCGCAAGATGAATCAAGAGATCGCGTGGCTTGGTTCGCTTCGCGAAGACGAGCTTTTCGAAGCGGCGAAGAAGTTGCAAGTACCTTATGAACTTGCGCAATACGTTCGCGAAAATCACAAGTTGCCGGTCGTGAACTTCGCGGCGGGCGGAATCGCGACGCCTGCGGACGCGGCGCTCATGATGCAGCTTGGCGCGGAAGGGGTTTTCGTCGGCTCGGGAATCTTCAAGTCGGGTAATCCAGCGAAGCGCGCGCAAGCAATCGTGAAGGCGGTGACGAACTTCCGCGACGCGAAGTTGATCGCGGAGCTTTCGGAAGACCTTGGCGAAGCGATGGTCGGGATCAACGAGAGCGAGATCGAGCTCATCATGGAAGAACGGGGCAAATGAGATGGGTCGGATCGGAGTCTTAGCGGTTCAGGGCGCTTTTATCGAGCATGAAAAGGCGCTGTCGGAGCTTGGCTGCGAGTGCGTGGAACTTCGTCAACGTTCGGATATCCGCGACCTTGACGCGCTCGTCCTTCCTGGCGGGGAGAGCGTCGTGCAGGGGAAGCTTCTGCGCGAATTGGAGATGTTCGAGCCTTTGCGCGAGCTAATCGCCGGGGGGCTTCCGACCCTTGCGACGTGCGCTGGGCTGATCCTTTTAGCGACGAAGCTCGACGCGGATCCGACGGTTCATTTCGGGACGTTCCCGGCGACGGTGCGTCGCAACGCGTACGGACGACAGCTTGGGAGCTTCCACACGCGCGCGCCTTTCGGGGATCTCGGCGAGGTCGACATGACCTTCATTCGGGCGCCCTTTATCGTGGAGGCGGCGCCGGAAGTAGAAATACTCGCGAAGGTCGACGACAAGATCGTCGCGGCGCGATATCAAAACCAGATAGGTCTAGCGTTCCACCCGGAGCTTAACGAAGATCGAAAAATCTTTAAGAAGTTCTTGCAACGTGTTGAAAGAAAGGGCGCGTCTTGGTCGGAGCCGAGGGGAAAAGCGCGTTGACGACGCGCGGCGTTTAGGAACGTCCTGGTCGACGGCGCGCCGCGCGTTGCGAGAACGCGTCTTCTTTCCTTCTTGAGCGCCCCTCCCTTTATTGACCGCGTCGTATATTGACGACGCTCCTTGCTTGCCGCTCGGAGCGTCGATTTGTTTTGGCGCGGCCTGCGATTTCTCCCGCGGGCGTTCTTGCTTTATTTTACGCGGAGCCTTCGCCGCGCGGTTGTCAATCGGGCGGTTTGGGTTACAATTCACTGAGTTTTTGTTTCCTCTTATTTCATCTCAAACGCGGAGTCGGGCGCCCGACGCGAAAAGGTGGTATGGCGCAATGAAGTCGACGTTGAGAAAAACGCGCAGGATAACGCCATGATCACGTTCGACGACATGCTCGCCAAGCTTCGCACCCTTCGTCTCTTAGACGCGCTTCTAAGCGACTACACGACGGGGGCGCATATCCGCTGGGGAACCGACGCGCTAGCGTCTCGCGGGCCGGGGTACGCCCCCGCGGACGAGATCAAGTCGGAATTTCTCGTTCCCGGTCTCGTGCAACTTCGTCACAAGAAGCGTCTCGTAACGCAGTCGGAACGCACGAAAAGCTTCGGCGAAGTCTTCACTCCTTTCTCGGTCTGCAAGACGATGACGGATCATGCGGACGAAGTTTGGTTCGGTCGTCCAAGCGTCTTCGACGACCCGAACGCGCCGATCGTTTTTCCGAAGGGTAAGACGTGGGAGGCGTACGCGAAGGAGAAGCGCCTCGAAATCACGTGCGGGGAGGCGCCCTTCCTGACGACCCTTTACGATTCCGCGACGGGGGAGGAGAAGCCGGTTCACGAGCGCGTCGGGTTCCTTGACCGGAAACTGCGCGTCGTTCGGGAGAATACGCGAACGATTGAGGAGCGCGTGGAGTGGGCGTTGAAGGGAGTGAAGGCGGTATACGGATATGAGATTCAGGGGGATAGTCTGCTGATCGCGCGCGTCAACGTATTGACGGCGGCGCTGGAGTTCTGCGCGTCGTCGCGGCTGGAGCTCAACGCGCGGTCGCTGACGGCGGAGGAGGAACGCGCCGAATACGCGCGCTTTGTCGACGTGATCGCGAAGAATCTGTGGCAGATGGACGGACTCACGGGGCGCGTTCCCTATTCTCGAGCGCCGAGCCTCTTTGACTTCGACGTCGCGTGGAGTCCGAACCAGGGCGAAATTCCTCCCGCGCCTTGCAAAATCGTCGATTGGGGCGATAATCAAGACGGAAAGGACGTCGCGGGCCTCTTCTGCCGCGACTAAGCGCCCGATACACGACCGGGTATCCCCCGCGCAAAACGCGGAACAGACGAAAGAGACGTCATGAAATTCGATTTTATCATCGGCAACCCGCCCTATCAGGAAGAGGCGGTTGGGGGCCAGAAAACGTTTACCCCCCATTTACCACAAATTCATGGACGGTTCATATTCTGTGGGAAAGAAAGTTGAGCTGATTACTCCCGCTCGATTTCTCTTTAATGCCGGCGGCACCCCGCAAGAGTGGAATCTCAAGATGCTAAACGACCCGCATCTTAAAGTTCTCTATCATGAACAAGATAGTTCTATTGTTTTCTCAAACACAGATATCAAGGGTGGAGTCGCCGTAACTTATCGCGATTCAGAAAAAGAATTCGGCGCTATTGGGCCATTTGTAACTTTCACTGAGCTTCGCAGTATTCTCGATAAAGTCAAAAATTCTAAAAATTTTAAAACGTTCAGCGCTCTTATCAAGAATCGAGGACTATACAGGTTTTCAAAACTCTGTTACCAAGAACAGCCTGAAGAAATGGCGAAAGTTACCGATTCCCGAATCGGTTCAAGCGTTTTCGAACGCATGCCTTCTCTGTTCACAAAGGACAAGCCGAATAATGAGTACGAATATGTCCAAATATTCGGATTGTGCAAAGGAACGCGTACGTATCGCTGGTTCCGAAAAGACTACTTCAATTCTTCGATTGAGAGCTTTGAAAAATACAAAGTTTTTGTTCCAGCGGCCAATGGTTCAGGAGCTCTTGGAGAAGTCCTTTCGACCCCCGTCATCGGGCATACCGAAACTTTTATCACTATAGGTGAATTTGAAACGCCGGCAGAAGCTGAGTCTTGCATGAAGTATATAAAATCAAAATTCTGCAGAGTCATGCTTGGAATACTCAAAATAACGCAACATAATTCCCCTGAAAAGTGGGAGTACGTCCCTCTTCAAGACTTCACGTCAAATTCAGATATCGACTGGACGGCGTCGATTGGCGAGATCGACCGTCAGCTTTACGCGAAGTATGGGCTTAGCGACGAAGAAATCGCGTTTATCGAAACGCGAGTAAAGGAGATGGCATGACGCGCAAAATCCGACCTTTCCGCCGAGTCGTCCCGATGATCTACGCGTATCAGATCCCCGACTACAAACTCAACGAAGGCTGGACGAAGATCGGCTACACCGAACGCCAGACCGTTGAGGAGCGCGTCAGGGAGCAGACGCACACCGCCAATATCCATCCCAGAATCTGCTGGCAGGACAACGCCGTCTATAAGGATTCAAGCGGCGAAACCTTCACCGACCGCGATTTTCATCGCTTCCTCGAAGTCGAAAAGAACGTCAAACGTCGACCCAAAAGCGAATGGTTCGAGATAGACGACGCCGAATCGTACAAACACTTCTATGAATTTGCCCGCCGCTCCCACTTCGCTTCCGACGGCGACTCCGATTCCCCAAAGCGCGACGAGAGCTACACTCTCCGCGTCGAGCAGTGGATGGCCGTCGACACAACCCTTAATTATTTCAAAAATTCCCCCGCACGCTTCGCCCACAATCGCGGAAAAGAATTCCTCTGGAACGCGAAACCGCGCTTCGGCAAGACCCTCGCCGCCTACGATCTCGTCGTTCAAGGAGAGTACAAGAAAGTTCTCGTCGTGAGCAATCGCCCGTCGATCGCCAACAGCTGGGCGGACGACTTCAACAAGTTCTTTCGCGAAAAGCTACGCTACGCCTTCGTCTCCGAAACGGACGCCCTATGCAACGTCAAGCACGTCGTCTCGCACTACGAATACCTCCGTACGTTCCTGCGATACCAAGGGTTCGTCGAATTCATCTCCCTCCAGGATCTTAAAGGTTCGCGATACTTCGGGGGAGAATATACTAAGCTACGTTACCTCTTGGAAACCGAGTACGACCTCCTCGTCGTCGACGAATGTCACGAAGGAGTCGACACGGAACGCACCGAAGAGGCGCTCGACAAAATCTCCCGACGATTTACCCTCTACCTCTCCGGCACCCCCTTCAAGATGCTCGCTAGCGACCGCTTCTCCGACGAACAGATCTTCAATTGGTCGTACGTCGACGAGCAGAATATGAAAGACGAATGGGAGCGGAACGCCCAAGCGTCGACGTCGGAAGACGAGTCGACCTACAACCCCTACGAGGCGTTACCCCAACTCGAGATGCGCGCTTATCAGATCTCACCCATGATCTGCGGCGAAATCAATCGCGGGGCGCTCCTCGACGACGGGTCGAACGTCGAATACGCGTTCGATCTCAACGAGTTTTTCTCAACGGACGATAAAGGCCGATTCCGCTACGCCGAGGACGTGAAGAAGTTTCTCCGCGCCTTGACGACCGGGGACAAATATCCCTTCTCAACCCCGGAACTTCGCGACGCGCTGAGCCACACCCTCTGGATCCTCAACCGCGTCGCCAGCGTCCACGCGCTTAAAAAGCTGCTGAATGAAGACCCCGTCTTTAAAGACTACGAAATCGTGATCGCGGCGGGAGACGACGTCACGGCGGCGCCAAACGGCGACGAATACGCAAACCAAAAGGGCGCGCGCGAAGCGTACAATCGCGTGAAGGCCGCGATCAAGAGGAGTCCCAAGACGATCACGCTGAGCGTCGGAAAGCTCACCGTCGGCGTCACCATCCCCGAGTGGAGCGGCGTCCTCATGCTCGCAAAGATGGAGAGCGCCGCGCGGTATATGCAAGCGGCGTTTCGCGCCCAAAATCCGTTCCTCTACAAAGACCCACAAACCGGCGCCTGCTACCGCAAAGAGACCGCCTACGTCTTCGATTTCGACCCCGCGCGAACCCTGATTATCTTCGACGAATTCGCGAACAACCTCAACGCCGCGAAGGGGAACGAGTCCCCAGAAAGGCGCCGCGAAAATATCCGCCAGCTCCTCAACTTCTTCCCCGTCCTCGCGGAAGACGAAAACGGAACGATGATCGAACTCGACGAAGAGCGCGTCATGTCGATTCCGCGGCGCCTCAAATGCGTCGAGGTCGTTCGTCGCGGGTTCATGTGCAACTACCTCTTTCAGAATATCGGCGCGATCTTCATGGCCCCGTCCGAAGCGCTCGACATTATCCAAAAAATGTCCCCCGCGCCTGAAGATAAGACCTTCAAACGCGTTCCCGAAGCGATCGACAAGGCGAAAGAAATCGTCCTCGACGCGCACGGGGAGCTCGAGGTTCCGCATGCCCTCGTGGTGAACGTCACGGACGCGAACTTCGGGCCGAAAGTCTACGACGAGGTTAAGAAGCCGCTTCAAGAGACGCTCGACGATTTCGCGTCGGTTCCCGCCGTCGTCACACCCCCCGCGCCTAAAACGCCGCGCGACGCGCTCTTTGCGACCGAAATCCCGAAATACTCCGCCGAGCCCCTCGTGAAGAAGGCGGCGGAAACGTGCGAACAGCTCAGAAAGCTCGTCAAGGAAACGGCGCGAGAGAAGACGAAAATCGTCGGCGCCGAATTCGGATTCAAAGAGGACGCAAAGTCGAAGACGAAGGTTGAAAAGGTCGCCAAGACAGTAACGGAAGAAGTCGCCAAGCAGGTTGTGAAAGCGCAAGTCGAGTTCGAACGCGGCGTCAAGCTCGCGACGAAGGATCGCGACCAGAAGATCAAATCCGCGTCTTCCCCCGCGGAGGTGGATCAGGCGAACGCAGAGTTCGAAAAGGACGTCGAGAAGACGCGCGACGCGTTCCAAGAGACCCTCGACGCCGTCGTCGAAACGACGAGTCAGGCGCTCCCCGAGAGGATCGTGGAAGAGGTTGTCCGAACCGACAAGAAAGAGAAGCAACGCGTCGTCGAAGAGGACGTTCGCGCCCGACTCAGAGGTTTCGCGCGAACGATCCCGAGTTTCGTCATGGCGTACGGGGACGACAAGCTGACCCTCGCGAATTTCGACCAGTATGTGGA
>CAVGEG010000015.1:32246-37844 GCA_963628165.1 Paratractidigestivibacter sp.
TATGTGGAAGACGCGGTCTTTCTCGAGACGACGGGCGTAACGCTCGACGAGTTCCGCGCCTTGCGCGACGGAAGAGATTACGTCGACGCGGAAGGTCAAACGCGGCGCTTCGAGGGGGGGTTCTTCAACGAAACCGTCTTCAATGATTCGGTTCAAGAGTTCTTGCGCAAGAAGAATGAACTCGCGAACTATTTCGACGAATCCCTTCAGGAAGATATTTTCGACTATATTCCCTCGCAGAAGACGAATCAGATCTTCACGCCGCGTCGCGTCGTCGTCATGATGGTCGACGCGCTGGAGAAGGAGAATCCGGGATGTTTCGACGACCCGACGAACACCTTCGCGGATCTGTACATGAAATCGGGGCTCTATATCGCGGAAATCGTAAAGCGCCTTTTCCAAAGCTCTAGGATGCAGGCGCTCTTCCCCGATAAAGAGGAGCGGATTCGACATATCCTCAAGAATCAAGTCTACGGGATGGCGCCGACGCGGATCATCTATAAGATCGCGACGAACTATATCCTGGGGTTCGACGACGCGCTCAAGGCGGAATCGACGCATTTCGTCGAAGCGGACGCCGTCGAGGCCGCGAAGAACGACGCGCTCCCCGACCTAGTCGAACGCGCGTTCGGGTAACGCCGCGAATTCGCTAAAGGGCGTCTAGCGAATCTTTCCCGCGCCTTCCGCGAGGCTCTCTTCGCGCGTAGCGTCCACTACTACTACGCCGCTCACTTGCTCAAGTCGATCCAGACGTACGACCCGTCCGCGCACGGCGACCGTTTGTACAAACCGACCGTCGTCTTCCCGTTCGCGACGTAGAAGTAGTCGTTCCCCGCGTCGTCCCCGGCGATCCAGCAGATTCCCATGGACGACGACGCCGGAAATTTCGCCGAGCAGATCGGATAATCCTTCTTCGGCACGCCCGTCGCGCCCCACGTCTCATCCGCCGCGCTCTCGTGCGACTTCGCGTCCCCGCATACGCATTTCAGCGCCGCGTGCGCGACAAGAGGATATTCACCCGTCGACGTGTTCTTCGCCTGGTCGACGTCGAAATATCGCGCGCCCTGCAAGTTCGTATAAAGCGTCGCCATCCGCTTCGCAAACGCCTGCGTCTCCGCGTCCGGATCCTCGTTATGCTGACCGACCTGCAACTCCTTAACCTCCGGCGCACGGCTCCCGTCGATCACGTACATATTCTTCCCGAATCCCCGCGTCGAGTCGTACGTGTACAACACTATATTCCCAGTGTTCCACTCGTATTCAAGGTTCTGCGCCCCGTAAAGCGTGTTCCCCGTCCACGCGTACAACGTCGACTCCGCGCGAAGGAGCTCGCCCGGCTCGTAACTCGTCGAGAGCCCGCGTTCGTATGTGAAGCGTCGATTCCACGTCCCTGCGAACCCCTTCGACTCCGCGTCCCATATATCCGAAAGACGATAGAACTGGAGCACGTTGTAGTCGTTGTCGTAACGTCCCTTAAACGCCTTGCTGCCATACACCCCGTACGCGACGATCACGTACAGTTCCCCCGACGCGTCCCCAGGCTTGCGACCGACCGTCACCCCGTCGATCCCCGAGCACGCGAAGAGGTGCCCGTTATTCTTCTCGTTCTGCGCGAATCCCTCCGGGAAGTCCGTATTGTCGAAGAGCATCGGAGCGCGGAAATCGTAGGTCGGCTCCGCGAGAAGGATCGCGTTCACTCCCTCTTCCATCTCTTTGCAGTCCATCCCCACGCGCGTCATCTTCCGCGTGTCGAACGCCGCCAAGAAGAATTTCGCCCCTGGAGACTTGTACTCGAGCGACCCGTAAACGATTCCGTCGTGATACTCCAGACATCCAAGGTGCGCCCCGCCGGGCTTTCCGAAGCCCCCTTCGCCGAAGCCCCCGACCGACGCGACGACCTTGCCCGTGCGCATGTCGAGCTTCGCGAGTACGTCCGTGTACGAGAAGTACATATAGTCCAAGTTTTCGTCGACGCAGATCCCCTGCATATGGCTCGATCCGCCGCACAAGTCGATCGTGTCGAAGCTCTTGCGCTCCATCGCGAGCGCCTTGCGCCAAAGCGCGGCGCCCTCCTCCTCGACGCTCTCTCCGAGCGCGCCCGTCCATGTCGCCGTCGCCGCCGCAACGACGGTCAACGCCGCGGCAAGCGTTCTAAGGAAGCTCTTCTGTCTCATCGTCGCGTTTCTCTCCTATTTCGTCTACTCGCGATTCCCATCGTTCCGCGGTTCCCGCGCATTCGCGCGTCACTCGACCGACTCAACGTCGATTGTACACGACGCGCGACGAAAAGTCCAACGCGCGCCTCACTTTTTCCTCTGCGTTCCCCTGACGACCTCCGCGACCTCCGTGATCGTCAGAAACGCCGAGGGGTCGACCCGCTTCACGATTCCGCGAACCTTCGCGATCTGGAAACGATTCACCACGAAGTAAACGATCGACTTGGGCGCGTTCGAGAAGCCACCCGTCGCGTCGAGGCACGTCGAGCCGCACTCGAACTCCTCCATGATCGCGTCGTTGATCTCCTTCGCCTTCTCCGTCACGATCATGACGCTCTTGCATCGGTCGAGCCCTTCCACGATAAAGTCGACCGTCTTGAGCCCCGCGGCGTACGTCACGATCGAGTACAGCGGTAGGATCCAGCTATGAACCGCTAATCCGCAGACCGTATAGAGGAGAACGTTATAGATCATCACGAAGGTTCCGACCGTGAGATTCAGACGTTTCGCGAAGATCACCGCCATTACCTCCACCCCGTCGATCGCGCCCCCGTTGCGAATAGTGAGACCGCTCCCGACGCCGGAGATCAAGCCGCCGAAGAGGGCGCACAAGAGGAGATCGCGCCCCGCGAGCGGAGACGCGAAGCGCACGTCGATCGGCAAGACGTCGACAATGAGCCACGACGCGAGGGAGTAGATCGCCACCGCGAAGATCGAGTGGATCGTAAACGCCGAACCCTGCCTTTTGAGACCGAAGAGAAAGAGGGGAACGTTCAAGATCAGGAGAAAGAAGGACAAGGAAAAGGGGGTGATCTGCGAGAGGAGGATGGAAGTTCCGGAGATTCCGCTGTCGTAAAGGTTGACAGGCGCCAAGAAAACGGTGACGCCAAAGGCGTTGATTGATCCGGCGATCAGTAGGGCGAGAAAGGTCTGCCAGCGCAAAGATTTCAGATCCGCTTTCCAAGCGTCTTTAAGATTCTTCATCGTCTAATTCTCCTATAGTTGCGACGAGTTTTCAAATATCAGATTAGCAAAAGTCTCCGGTTGCGTCGGCGATGGCGGCGACATAGGCGTCGAAAGACGCGGAGTCGATCAGGGCCCATTCGACGAGATCGAACGCTGTCGGGTAGAGCCGGGCGAAGTCGAGAACCGTCGCGACGGCGACGGACGCAGCCTGCTCCAACGGGTAGCGATAGACGCCGGTGGAGATCGACGGAAACGCGATCTTGCGTAGCCCGCGTTCCCGCGCTATCGTCAGCGATTCGACGTAGCACGAGCGCAGGAGCGCCTCTTCCTTCGCGTCCCCCCCCTTCCAGACGGGGCCGACCGTATGGATCACGAAATCGCACGGAAGGTTATACCCTTTTGTGATCTTCGCGCCCCCGGTGGGGCATCCCCCGAGAGTCGCGCATTCCTTGAGGAGTTTGGTTCCCGCGGCGCGGTGAATCGCCCCGTCGACGCCGCCGCCCCCCAAGAGGGAGCAATTCGCCGCGTTGACGATCGCGTCCACGTCCGTTAATTTCGTAATGTCGCTCATAATAGCGCGCAATTGCATTTTGAAGTCTCCTATTTCGGCGCGCGGGTTCGAAACGCGCCGTCTAATCCAGTTGTTTCATTCGTCAGTATATCCGAAATAGAGCGTCTCAAAATGGGGGAAAAGGAGAAAGAATCCACGTCGTATCCCCCGAAAAGGAACCTCGGCGGATCGTCGCGCGCTAACGACGCTCCCCTACTTTAGACGTATGCGCTATTCCCTCAGATTTCTAGGTCAAATTCCCCCGAGAGGATGAATTTTCGAAGAAGTTCGTCAAAATCTTGAGGGAGCGGCTCTTTGAATCCGCCTCTATGGAGGAGTTCTCCCTTTTTAGCGATTTAGCAAGATAGCTATTGGCGATATTCCCGACTTCACGGGGGATAGGCGAGTGTGGGGCGAAAATAAAAACGCTTGCCTTGAGGAGAGCGCTTATGTATAATATCGCCGCGCGCGAGGTTCACGCGCCGCTCTAATTCCATACTCTATCACGAGGCTCCATTATGAAGAAAGTTGTCGAGTTTTTAGCCGCGCATCCGATCGTTTTCCTTGCGACCATCGGTCGCGACGGGGCGCCGAAATGCCGTCCCTTCGTCTTCCCCGGCGAGAAGGACGGGAAGCTCTGGTTCAGCGCCGACGCGCAGAAAGAAGTCTACGCCGAACTGCAAGCCCACCCCGAGGTTGAAATCTGCGTCAGCACGCCTCAGAACGAATGGTGCCGCGTCTCCGGTAAAGCGATCTTCGAAGAAAACGTCGCCGCGAAAGAGATGTGCCTCGCCACCCCTTACGTCAAAGGCGCCTTCGAAAGCGTCCTCAACCCGAACTTCAAAGTCTTCTATCTCGACGCCCCCCACGGCGCGCTAAGCCTCAACGACGGTCAGGCCCCCTATCAATTCTGATCCGCCGCGCCGACTTTCATGCAGCAAGAAATCGCAAGACGCCCCAAGGATCCCCCTCAGGACGTCTTTTTTATTAGACTAGCGACTCGCGAATCGCGGCGGCGAATCAATAGTTTTCCGCGGCGATTTCGAAGTAACTCTGCGGATGCGCGCAGGTCGGGCAAATCTCAGGAGCTTTCGTCCCGACGACGATATGTCCGCAATTGCGGCATTCCCAAATCTTCACTTCGCTCTTCTCAAAGACCGCCGCCGTCTGCACGTTCTTCAACAACGCGCGATAACGCTCTTCATGGCGCTTCTCAATCGCCGCGACAAGGCGGAACTTCGCGGCAAGCTCCGTAAAGCCCTCTTCTTCCGCCGTCTTCGCGAAGCCTTCGTACATGTCCGTCCACTCGTAATTCTCCCCCTCGGCGGCCGCAAAAAGGTTCGCGTCCGTCTTGCCGATTCCGTTGAGCTCCTTGAACCACATCTTCGCGTGCTCGCGTTCGTTCTCCGCCGTCTTGAGGAAGAGAGCCGAAATCTGCTCGTACCCTTCCTTCTTCGCGACCGACGCGAAATACGTGTACTTGTTGCGCGCGCCAGATTCGCCCGCAAACGCCGCTTCAAGGTTCTTCTCCGTCTGCGTTCCCGCATACTTCGTGACTTGCGTCAACTTGTCCCCCTGAACCTTGCAGCGCGGGCAGACCGGAGTCTCGCCGTCATTCACTTCAAAAATTTCGCCGCAGACTTTGCACTTATATTTCGCCATCTTTAAAATTCCTCCCTTGCGGTGGGTCGATATATCGTCTACGCCGCGTCCCGATCCTTCGCGGGTACCTACGCGCGCGTTTCCCACTTATTATTATTATAAAAACCAGAAAATCAACTCGCCTAAGAGCTAATTAGTCAGAAATTAGAAAGTATTTCTAAATAGGTCAACATATCGTTAACAAGACAAAAAATAAATTCCTCA
>CAVGEG010000015.1:37854-42875 GCA_963628165.1 Paratractidigestivibacter sp.
GAATATATGCGGGCCATTAACTCAAGATCAATCAAAAAATTTCAAAATTTCCTGAAAAAAAGATTGCGCGGACTCCGCTTCGTGTTAAGATTCAAACCGTCCAGGAAGAATTGCCACATCATCCAGGAGGAGTTCCCCATGTCTGAGTCGCTTCAAGGCTATCGCGGTCTTACGCGACGCGTCGTCGACCTTCATTCCCACGCGCTCTTCGGGTTAGACGACGGAGCGCGCAGTATCGACGAATCGATCGAAGTTCTTCGCCTCTTGCGCGACCAAGGCGTCTCCGACGTCTTCTGCACGTCGCATGGGTGGGGAAGGGTTGCGCTATATGCCGATAATTTTGCGCAACTTCAATCCCGAATCTCCTCCGAAGGACTCGACGTCGCAATTCATCCGGGCATGGAAATCTTTTGCGATCCGGAGCTCGTCTCCCCGATCATAAGAGTCCTTAACCAGGGCGGCTACCAAACTCTCGGAGGAACCGACCGCGTCCTTCTCGAATTTCCGCGTTCCATTCACCCTAAAGAGGTTTGCGTTTGCGTTAAACGCTTCCTCGAATTTTCCGAGTATCGTCCCGTGATTGCTCACGTTGAACGCTACGAACTCCTCGCGAATTCCCCCGCGGTCTTCACCGTCCTGAATCGCGACGAAATCGAACTCCAAATCAATGCGTATAGTCTCGCGCAAGAGACGAAAGAAGAAGTTCGCGCCTTTGCGCGACGCCTTCTCTCGGAAAAGCTCGTCTCCTTCCTCGGAACCGATTCGCATCGACTCGATCATCGGCCCCCCGAACTAATCGAAGGGGTTCGTTATCTCTATGAATCATGCGACCCCGTCTACGCCGACGCGGTCGCTTTCCGCAACGCCGAGCGCGTGTTTTTACAACGTCCCGCGGCGTGATATTTTCGTCCCTTTGCTCCTGCGCTAAAATAGGGAACAAACCCGTTGTTTTTTTCTCTAATTCCGCGTACTGTTTAATAGACTTGCTTGCGCGTTTTGAACGCGTCGCAAGGAAGTTGAGCTGAATTTGGACGTATGGTTTTCGCGTCGTTGGAAGGATTAGAGGAAAGATGAAAATATCGACTAAGGTCGTCAAACGCATAGTAAATTTGACGCTCAGCGCGACCGCAGGCGCGGTTCTCGGGCGTCTCGCCGTTCGCGCAGGATTGAATCTCTTCTTGGGAGGCGATCTCTTCGGGGGCAACGTTCTATGACCGTTCGACGCATTTTTCGCTACGTCTCAAGTAAAATATTTTGGGGCGTGGTCTATTTTACCGTCTTTCTCCTCTTCTTTTGCGGTTCCGCAATCCAGAAGATGAACGCAGATCCCCTTCGCGGCGCGTATAGCGCGTCGCCCAAAAACGTCGGGGCGATTTATCGGAACCTCTCTTACGGTTCCGACGAATCGCATCGATACGATCTATATTTGCCTCAAGACGCGACCCGGCGCCATTACGGACTCGTCGTCGCGTTGCAGTCGGGCGGATTCGCGTCGGGGGATAAGAAAGACGCCGCGGCGCTCCTGCAATGGTTTGCGTCGAAGGGATACGTCGCCGCCGGGATAAACTACACCCTAAGCGACGAAGAGTTCCCAACGACTAACGTCTATAATCAGTCTCAAGAGATCAAAAACGCGATACCTAAGGTTGTGGCGGAAGCGAACCGTCGCGGTTTTGCAGTCGACAGAATGGCGATTACGGGCGGGAGCTCCGGGGGGACCCTCGCCCTCCTCTACGCGTATCGCGACGCAAAGACCGCGCCGGTTCCCGTCAAATTCGTCTTCGAAACGTCGGGCCCCGCAAGCTTCCGCGCCGAAGATTGGCAATCGATCGCCGCTTGCGCTTCCCCCGCGGGGATGGCGGAGCTCTTCAGCCGCCTCTCGGGAGAAAAGATCACGGCGGAGATGATCGTCGACAACGCGTACGCTGCGCCGATGCGCAACATCGCCCCCGACATGTGGGTCGACTCCCACTCCCCCGCGACGCTCCTCGCCTATGGAGCGAAAGACAAGCTTTGTCCCGTCGGCTCCGCGCGAACCCTCGTCGCAGAGCTTAAAAGACACGGGACGCCCTACGACTATTACGAGTTTCCCCACTCCGGGCACGGTCTGCAAAACGACCGAATCCTCTACCAAGCGTATATGGAGAAACTCGAAGACTACCTTTGGAAATACATGCCAAACTACTGATCGCGACTAAGGATGCGCAATCGTACTCGCGCCCGGCGACATGTCTCTCTCACTCAAGTCGCCGGGCGCGTTTCGTTTTCTTGTCGATTCTTCCCTCCGGAACGCGCCGCGATAAGAGCGTCTCTCCGCCTTCCTTCCGGGATCGTCTTACTCCTTGTCTTCCGAGTACCGACATTTCGGATAATTGTCGCACCCCCAGAACTGCGAGCCCGCGTTCGCGCCGCGCTTCGCCGTCCTCAGAACAAGATTTCCCCCGCATCGCGGACAAACGCGTTGGGCCTCGTCCTTCTTTAAGGTCGGTTTTGATTGGGCCGTTTTTGACGGCGACGTCGCGGTCTGCGGCGCCTTCTCATCGACGGGGTTCGCGTCCTCTTCTAGGCGCTTCTGGATATTCTCGATATGCCGCGCCTTCACGTCGTCCCCGACCTGAGTCCACGGGTAGAGGAGCTCGTAGACGGTTTCGATTTGAGCGGGGGAGAGGAGGTCTTGCGTCTCGCGTTGGTAGATTTCGTCGACGACGCGTCGGAGCTCGTCGCGCTTCACAACGCGAATATCCGCGCTCTCGACGTCGATCTCCTTAAGTTCGCAACGGTCTGAAAAAACGATGATCGACCGCGTTGGGTACTCTTCGCCAATCAGCGCGACAAGGCTACGGATATGTCCTCGATTCTGCATGATCGGGTTGTAAAAGGACTCTTTCCGCGTTCCATTCCCCGCGGGGAGAACCTGCGTCCAGTTGCGCTGCGACTCGCTCCCGAAGATCCACCCGCTATAATTCTTACTCTCGAAGACGAAGATCCCCTTGCGACTTATCATCATCAGATCGATCTCCGTCGTCTCCCCGTTCTTCTTAGGAATATACAGGTTGAATAAAAACTTCGCGCCCTCCTTCTCAAACTCCTTCAGCGTGTCGTACGCCAGATACTCCCCGTACTTCCCCTTGTCCGTCCAAACCGACAGGAAGGAATCCCCCGTCAGGCGCCGATACGAACTCTCTCGATACCCCCTTGCGCGAAAAAAGAAGAGCGCGGCCCCGACGACTATCAAAATGAGCATGGGTATGAACAACCCGTGAGCGCTCCGTAAAAGAGAATGCGTTAACTGCGTGAATAGATCCATCGTACGTCGCCTTTTTGCGCGTTAAGTCGCGGTAAGCGCGGTCGACTCGCCGTGCGCGAACAAAGCGCGAAAGTCCGCCGCCGCGTCGAATAGATGCAAACTCACTACGTTATACCATATGAACGCGGGGTTGCAAATTAAAAAACTACAACGACGATCTTCGGCTTAGGCGGCGGAGTACGTTTGATCGATCAACGCGTTGATTTCTCGATAGAGGCGATCCGCGTTTTCATAATCGGCTCGCGCTCGTAGGCGACGACTTCTTGAACCTTGCCGACGATCGTTTCGAAGACGTCCGCGACGGGCTCGAGATAGGGAAACGCCTTCACGTAGTTCGACGAGTTGTTCGCGGTCGGATTGATCGCGTGAATCAAATCGTTGATCGCGTCGGAATTCATCAGCGCTAAGAGATAGTAGAGACGCGACGAATCCTTCGGAAAGACGCCGACGATCAATTGATCGAAAACGCGTTTCGCCATCTGGAACGCGCGGATCGCGCTCGATTTCACCATGAAAATCCCCACGCCGATCTTAAAGTGAAAGGAAGAGTTCTGGAATCGCGTCTTTTTATTCTTCGTGTAGAAGTCGATCGTCGGCTTATCACAGCGGACGAACCATTCCTCGTAGCGCCGCGTCCGTCGACTCCTAGTTCCGCTCATGCGCAACGCGCGCGCGTCGGGGCAAGATCGAGGCCGCCGTGTTTCTTTGAGCTCCGACCAGGGTCGGCGCGATTCGATTCGCCTGCGCCGACCACTTCTTCGCCCCCTTCTAACCATTCTGCCCCATCAAATCGTCAAGAGTCTCGACTACCGTCGGCGCAGAGGCCGGATTGGCGTCCGGATAAGAAAATGTTCCCCTTTGATCGTCGCGCGTCCCATCCACGACAACCCTTGGTCGCAACTGCGGAACGCCATAATTCGACGCGTTCAAAAGCTTAGGGCAACCGCGTAACCAAGAGCTTCTATCGACGCAAGAATATGTCGACGATATTCCTCAAATCCCGGCTCAAGAAAGCCGCGGACATTTTCACGCATGACAGCGCGAGGCCTAATCTCTTTCACAAGCCGAATCGCTTCCGGAAATAGGTCGCGTTCGTCCTCTTGCCCCGGTTGTTTTCCCGCAATAGAAAAAGGCGGGCATGGTACGACCCCCGCGAAGAGCTCCACGCCGCTAAACGGACGTCCGTCAAAATTGCAAACGTCCGCGCAAATTCCATTCCACTCAGGACGGTTCTCCTTGAGAACGTCGCAACAGTTCGCCTCATATTCGACAAACGCGACATGAGCAAATCCCGCCATAACAAGTCCGAGAGCCTGTCCCCCGGCGCCGACGCATATTTTCACGCAAAATAGCGGGAGCCGCGTCATTCTCATTCCCACTCGACAATTACTAATCAATTTCGTTCAGAGATTATCTGCTGTCGTGCTTGCTTTTCTTTTGAATCTTTGATCTATCCATATTATCCTGCCTATATGGGCTAATGTTCTCATTTTGTTATCGACATTGATAACACTTGCCTGTAACTGTGGATAATAGCGACATGTTCCGACTCAGATTATAAGCGACTTTGCTTAGGAAATCAACGCTATATTACAAAATACCGCAAACAACCTATATGTTTTATTATACACAGGTTGCTTAAACAAATTCGTTATAGCGGATGATAAATCGGTTTCATTTTGTCAAAAGTACAAAACTCTTTGAATCCCAGTAT
>CAVGEG010000016.1:0-5078 GCA_963628165.1 Paratractidigestivibacter sp.
GCGGCGGTTATGGCGGCGGTTATGGCGGCGGTTATGGCGGCGGTTATGGCGGCGGCTATGGCGAAGGGTATGAGGAAAATCATAGCGACTCCAACCAGCCGACGAACAATCCTCCTCAAAACGGCGGAATGAACGCTCCGCATCCTTCAATTAACTAATTTTCATGCGAGGAGTAAGGACGCCTTAACGGTTAAAGGGCGTCCTTATTTCGTTGAGAGAGAATGATCCTCGGATTTTTTTTCAAGGGTATTGCGATACGCGGTAAATGCCCGTATATTTAACGGGGCGGACTGCGTCGATTGGCGCGGTCTGTTCTAAGAATTCCGACGTGGCGCAAGTCGCGTATAACCTTGAAAGAGAGAACAAAAGATGTCGACAGACGAGATTTTACTCGACGTAGAAGATAGGATGGAAAAAGCCGTTGCGCGTCTTCGCAAAGGGTTGTCCGGCGTGCGCACAGGTCGCGCCAATCCTGGTCTTGTAGATGGACTGAAAGTTGTCGCGTATGGTTGCGAGACCGCGCTCAGACAGCTTGCGACGATTTCGTGTCCGGAACCGCAGCAGATTTTGATCCGTCCATTTGACGCTAGTACGTTGAAGGATATCGAAAAAGGTATCCGCAATTCGGATCTTGGCTATGCGCCGAATAATGACGGAAAGGTCATTCGCCTGAATATTCCGCCTCTTTCCACGGAAGTGCGCCGTAAGATGGGAACGATGATTCGCGATTTGTGCGAGGAGTGCAAAGTAGCGATCCGCAACGTCCGTCGCGACGGCAATAAGATGATCGATAAGGAAGAGAAAGCGAAGGAGATTTCTGAAGATGAACGCGACAGCGCGAAGGAATCAATTCAGGAACTCACGAAGAAGTACGAGGATTTAGCGACGGAACTCGCGAAGAATCGTGAAAAGGACGTGATGGACGAATAATAGTCGTTTTCTCTTGAGAAACGTCGGTAGTAGCCAAAACAAAACGTGCTGGCTACTATTTTTTTGGGAACTTTCTACGATAATTGAACGATTCTTCTTGCGAAAAGAACGTCCCTCGATTAGAATGTAAAGGGTGGTGGCGCGTCGTCTTGCGGATGAAGCGCCATGCAGGAGGCGCGTTTGGGCGCGTTGGTATTTTTAATAGTCAATCGTCATAACGACATTGACGCGAATAGTTGACAGATATTGAGAGACGTCTTCGGATAATTCTCGACTTCCCGACGCAAGAAGGCAATTTATTTGTATTTTTAATTTTATATATTGGCCGAGCGATCTTGAGCGAGGCGCCTTTTGTTGGAATAGTCTGGGTTTCCTAGAAGTTGCATATATTTACCGCAGTATGTCGACGCGTCTGGATTTCTTAGAAATCGCAGAGTCGCGCGCATAGTACGTAGACCGCTTTGATATGAGTTGGCCCGTCGTACGTCGCGTTGAGGGACGTATTGACAGTCTAATATCTTTTCTATTTTGCGCGAATTATTCGTCTTGACGATCAAAGGGTGTAAGCGGTGTATTCTACATCATATGTAATGTCTCTTTTAGGGATGGCGTTACTGTCCGGAAACGGCGTTTATTGGACGGTGCGTTATCTAGATAGACGACGCAAGACAAGCGCGGAAATGATGCTTGAGGAGGCGCGAGAAAACGCGCAGAATATCGTTTCCGATGCGAAATCGGCGGCGCAAAAGATTGAAGAATCAGCGTCGAAGGAAGCTGAGGAAAAGCGTCGTCGCGCCGATTTGGACGCGGAAGACACACGATCTCGAGTGAAAACAGACGCGGAGGAGACGCGCAAACGCGCTGATCTAGACGCGGAGGAAACGCGTAAACGCGCCGAAGTGGACGCGGAAGAGACGAGAAGTCGCGCTAACGCCGACGCTGAAGCGCGTCGACGAGAGTTGGAGCTTGAACTTAAAGAAAAAGCGATGGCTCAACAGGAAAAGTTTGACAACGAAAAACGCGAGGCGTATCAGCGCATTGGCGAGAGAGAAAATCAATTGACGCGACGTCAGGAGTCGCTGGATCAGTTGCAAAACGAATTGCGCGGGGTCGAGAAGACGATCGAACTGACGCGCGCGGAACTTCAAAACGAGCTTGAAGAGCAGCGAAAACTTTCCGACGACTTAAAGGAAAAGATCGCAGAACAAGATCGTCGTTTGTACGACGTGGCGAAGATGACGCGCGAAGAAGCGACTTCCGTCATTATGAAGCGTTTGGAAGCGGAGCTTGACGAGGAAGAAGGCGCGCTGATTATGAAGAAGGAGCGTCAGGCGACGGAACGCGGCGAAGAGAAAGCGCGCGAAATCCTTCTCGTGGCGTTGCAGCGTTATTCCGCGTCTCATACGGCGGAAGCGACGACGAATACGGTCGATATTCCGATCGACGACATGAAGGGACGCATCATCGGACGCGAAGGACGCAATATCCGCGCGTTTGAAAAGGCGACGGGCGTCGACGTTCTTATCGACGACACCCCCGGCGTGGTGATCGTGAGTTCTTTTGATCCTCTTCGTCGCGAAGCCGCGCGACTTGCGTTGAAGCGTTTGATCGACGACGGACGAATCCATCCGACGCGCATCGAGGAAGAATGCCAGAAGGCGACGGAAGAGGTGCGCGATTTCGTGGTGAAAAAAGGTCGGGAAGCGTGCGACGAAGCGGACGTTCACGGTTTGCACGAGAAGATCGTCGACTATCTGGGACGGCTCTGTTTTCGCACGAGCTATAGCCAGAACGTCTTGCGGCATTCCGTAGAGGTCGCGTATATTTCCGGTATGATCGCCGCCGAGTTGGGGCTTGACGAAAAATTGGCCCGAAAATGCGGATTGCTTCACGACATCGGCAAAGCTCTCGATCATGAACTCGAAGGCGGACATCCGGTGATCGGCGCGGATTTTCTTCGACGTTACGACGCAGAGGACGAAGTCGTCGCGGCGGCGCGTTATCATCATGAAGATCCGCGCGCAGCGAGTCCTTATACGACAATTGTCGCGGCGGCGGACGCTTGTAGCGCGTCGAGACCAGGCGCGCGTCGCGAAACGCTGGAAAATTACGTGCGAAGAATGGAAGAAATTGAAACGATCGCCAAGGAATTTCCCAATGTCGAACACGCCTTCGCCGTTCAAGCGGGGCGCGAGTTGCGAGTGCTTCTAAATCCCGTAAAGACGACCGACGAAAGCGCAGCGAAGACGTGTCGCGACGTCGTTAAGGCGTTGACGGAACGCGTTCAGGTCGCCGGAGAGATTCGCGTAACCGTCATTCGTGAAACGCGTACGACCGAAATTGCGCGACAATTCCGTTGAACTTTCGTTGAGAATCTTGAATACGTCTAAAAAAGAATCGCGTCCCATTCGATAGGACGCGATTCTTTTTTAGGGAAAAAACAGAAAAAATCAGATGTTGGGATCGAGGAGGTGCCCCATTTTGTCGCGTTTCGTCTCGAGATAGAAACGATTGTGTTCGTTGCACGGCGCGATAATCGGAACCTGCTCCGTAACTTCAAGGTCAAATCCGCCGTAGATGAAGGCGTCGACTTTCTTTGAATTGTTCGTCATGAGGCGAATTTTGTGCAAGCCGAGATCTTTTAAGATTTGGATGCCGATTCCATAGTCGCGCAGATCGACGGGGTGCCCCAGCGCGAGGTTCGCTTCGCACGTGTCCATTCCCTTGTCTTGCAACGCGTAGGCTTTGATCTTTTCAACAAGACCGATACCGCGTCCTTCTTGAGGAAGATAAACGAGCACGCCCGCGCCTTCCTCTTGGATCTTATGGAGAGCCATGTGGAGCTGATCTCCGCAGTCGCAACGGAGCGACGCGACGAGATCGCCGGTGAAGCAAGAGGAATGCAAGCGAACGAGAGGCGCTTCTTTCGTCGAAAGATCCCCGTAAACGATCGCGATCGGTTCGCTTCCCTCATATTTAACGCGATACGCGTAGATTCGTCCGTCGCCATATTTCGTCGGCAGAGACGCCTCGGCGACGCGATCGACGATCTTTTCGCGCTGACGACGATACTTAATCAAATCCTCGACCGTGATGATTTTGAGGTTGAATTTTTTCGCCATCTCTGTCAATTCGTCGCGTTTGGCTCGATCGCCCGTGTCGTTAAGGATTTCCGTGAGGAGTCCTGCGGGGAAGAGTCCGGCGAGTCTTGCCAAATCGATCGCGGTTTCCGTATGACCGGCGCGACGTAGCACGCCGCCTTCCTTCGCTTCGAGAGGGAAGAGATGGCCCGGATGGACGAAATCGGAGGCCTCGCTATTCGGATCGGCGAGCGCGCGTATCGCCATCGCTTTTTCCTGGGCGGTGATACCTGTTCGGGCTTTGACGTAGTCGACCGGAATCGTGAAGGCCGTTCGGAGTGGCGCCGTGTTGTCTTGAACCATCTGGGGGAGGTTTAAACGACGGCAAGTTTCAGGTAAAAGGGGAACGCAGGTTTGTCCTCGTCCGTATTTCAAGACGAAATTGACGTGTTCCGGCGTGACCTTTTCAGCCGCGCAGATGAAGTCTCCCTCGTTTTCGCGGTTTTCATCGTCTAAGACGATAACAAATTCGCCTTTTTTGAAGGATTCTATCGCTTCCTCTATCGTATTGAATGGATTAGCCATAAAAAGCGTTTCTCCTAAAGAACCGTTCGTCGCGCTAGCGACGTAATGAATCGAGCTTAGTCGATTCATTATACTTTAAAAGGAAGGCGTGTTAAGGGGAACGCTTCAAGGCGCGACAATTGAACGATTTGAACAACGCGCGTCCAAAAAATGAAAAGCGTTGGGCGCGACTTGAAAAATAGAACCCCTTCCTGGTATAATAAGAGCGTTAGAAAGACGTCTGACGCGCTCGGGAATCCTTTTTTCAAGGGCGCGCGCAAATACTTAGAAATAAAAGGTTGTCGATTATGAGCGATTCTTTTGTCCTTGATTCTCACCCCGCGCATTATATCAATCCGACGGTCGACCTCTCCAAGATCAAACGCGTGGTCTTTGATATGGATGGGACGATTTATAAAGGCGGAACACTCTTTCCGTTCACGCCTAAGGTTTTTGAAACGTTGGAATCGTTGAAGATTGAATATACGTTTCTGACCAACAATT
>CAVGEG010000016.1:5088-26288 GCA_963628165.1 Paratractidigestivibacter sp.
GTCGAAAAGCGCGAAGGATTATCTGAAAAAGATCTTGAACTTGGGGTTGAAGGCGACTCCCGACAATATCACGACGTCCGCGTCAGCGACCTTTTTCTACCTCAAACAGCATTATCCCGACGTGAAGAAGATTTACGTGCTAGGAACGGCGAGCTTGCGCGAAGAATTTACCGATCATGGCTACGAAATGATCGACGAATTCAACGAAACGGAAGAGCCCGAACTCGTCGTCGTCGCCTTCGATACGACGCTTACCTACGAGCGTTTGTGCAAAACGACCTATTGGATCGGTCAGAATAAGCCGTACGTCGCGACGCATCCCGATACTGTCTGCCCGACCGATCTCAAGACGATCTTGGTCGATTGCGGGGCGGTGCAGGCGTTGATTGAAGACGTGACAGGGCGCAAGCCTGAGGCGGTGCCCGGCAAGCCCGATAAGGACATGATTATAGGAATCATGGATAAATACGGCCTGAAGAAGGACGAGATTATGATGGTGGGCGATCGTATCTACACCGATCTCGAGATGGCGCGTCGCGCGGGCGTTCCCGGCGTTCTCGTTTTGACGGGCGAGGCGACTATTGAGACGCTTAAAGAAAGCGGATTGACCCCAGAACTGGTTTTGGACGACATTTCAGTTTTGGCGGATCTTCTGAAACGCGCTAAGTCCTGACGTCGGTTGATCGGCGTTACTTGGGTAGAATCAACCTTTACGGAGTATGTAAATAATGGCGTCTCAAACAAAAACGCAGCCCGCGGGCTTACGATCCGATCGCGAATATGAATATTGGCGCTGGCGCATCCTCATCGGCACGATGATCGGGTATATTTTTTTCTATTTCGTTCGCAAGAGTATTACAATGGCGATGCCCGGATTGGAATCAATCGGGGTGACGAAAACGACTCTCGGGCTTTTCTTGACGGTTCACGGGGTCATTTACGGCGTCGCGCGTTTTGTGAACGGGGTGTGGAGCGACCGAGTCAATCCGCGGTACTTCATGTCGATCGGGCTTTTCCTGGCGGCTCTGACGAACGTATTCTGCGGCTTTTCAAGCGATTTAGCGAACGCTTTTATGCCGACGGCGCCCGACGCGCAAAAAGCGACGCTCATCGCTTGGATCATCGGATCTTTCTGGATTATCAACGGCTGGGTTCAAGGTATGGGATTCCCCCCGTGTGCGAAAAGTTTGATGCACTGGTTTGCGCCGCACGAACACGGAATTAAATTTGCGACGTGGAATATTTCTCACTCTTTTGGCGCGGGACTTGTCTTCCTGCTGAACTCTTTCGTTGTAGTCTTGGGGTGGAAATATTGCTTCCTCGTCCCCGCGGCGTTGAGTATTCTTGGATCGATCTTTCTCTTCTGGGCGCTCCGCGATTCCCCCGAAAAAGAAGGTTTTGAACCAGTTGAAAAGTATTACGACCGGATTCACGGACGCGTAAGCGAAGCCAAAGAAGAAACGACGGAATCCGCTCCCGTCGAAACCGAAAAAGACGAAGGTTGGTTCAAAGAACTTTGCAAGAACGTTCTCTCGAACTGGGCGATCTGGGTTCTTTGCTTTGCGAACTTCTTCGTTTATATCGTTCGTTTCTCGATTTTGGACTGGGCGCCGACCTTCTTGTCGCAGTCTAAGGGATTGGATCTCCAATCTGCGGGGTGGGCGACCGCCTGTTACGAAGTCTTTGGCGCGTTCGGAATCATTCTGAGCGGCGTCCTCATGGATAAGATCTTCCATGGTCGTGGCGCGAAGGCGTGTTTTGTCTATATGTTGGGATGCGGAATCGCGTCCTTTGCGTTCTGGAGATTAGATTCCGAATCCTTGGTGTTGAACATCCTTCTTTTGAGCTTGATCGGTTTCTTCATCTACGGGCCGCAGTGTTTGATCGGTTGCGTCGCGTCGACGATCGCGACGAAGAAATCAGGCGCGGCGTCGAGCGGATTGACTGGACTCTTCGGGTACCTTGCGACGATCGTGACGGGGTTTGGCGTAGGTTATATCGTTGACGGCGCGACGGCTCCCTATAAGGCGGAACGCGATCGGAACGTCGCGGCGGTCGTGAGCGTATGCTTCGACGGCGTTTCGGCGGAAGAATTGATTTCAGCGGGACACCTGCCGAAGATCGTGAAGGTCGCGGAGGGGTATTACGACGCGACCCTCGCCGCGGACAGTATCGTCGGCGATCGTGAATCGGATAAGAATCAGAAGATTTTGCAGAAGCAGCAGAAGAGCGCGGAGAAGTTTTACGCGGAGTTGTCCGCGGCGACGGATACGAACGAAGACGTTCTAACGCTCAGCGCAAAAGCGTCGCGCATCGCGACGACGGCTGGCGAAGGTCGCGCGAAGATTTCGCAGGCGGGATGGCCGCGCGTCTTCGGTATGCTCGTCGTGTCGTCCCTTGCCGCGCTCATTCTCTTTGCGATGATTTTCAACGCGGCTTCTCCAGAAGTCATTGCGGAAGAAAAACGACGCAAGGAAGAAGCGGCGAAGGCGTGATTTAACAACTAGAAAAACGCGATCTCAGGCGCCGCCGGATCGCGTTTTTTTATTTAACGTCGACGGGGTTCAATATGATTAAGGGAAGTTTTTTCTGGACGACGGCGCTTTTAGCGACGCTTTGCGGGATGTGTCCAGTTTGGAGCGCGGAAGAGAGCGTCGTTGCGTCGCGTTTTGGCTATGATCCTCAAGACGCGACGGAAGCTCTTCAGAGCGCGATCGATTCGGGCGCTAAGCGCGTCGTTGTCGATCGACAGGATACGCCATGGATCTTGCGGACGATCCGCTTACGCGGGGAACTGGAGTTGGTCTTAGAGGAAGGCGTCGAACTGTTGGCGAAAAAGGGAGAGTTTCGCGCGCGCGGCGACGTTCTATTCGTCGCGTCGGATGTTACGAATCTCACGATTCGCGGCGAAGGAAGGGGCGCGACGCTGAGAATGCGCAAAACCGACTACTGGCAAGAGCCGTATCAGAAATCGGAATGGCGTCATGGCCTCAGTCTTTTGAGTTGCGAAAACGTGTTGGTGGAGAATCTCCAAATCGCGGAGACGGGTGGCGACGGTATTTATTTGGGGGTTTCTTCCACCGACGCGGGGCCTTGTAAACACGTGACGATTCGGAACGTCGACTGCAAGGGAAATAACCGTCAAGGAATTAGCGTAATTAGCGTCGACGGACTAACGATCGAGGATTGCGTTTTACGTGAAACCTTCGGGACGGCGCCGGAAGCGGGAATCGACTTTGAGCCGAATCGTTCCGTGGAACAAATTACGAACGTCGTTATGCGTCGCGTGACGGCGATAAACAACGCGGGGGACGGAATAGTCTTCTATTTGCCGAATTTGAGCGAATCGACGCATGAACTGAGTTTTACGATAGAAGACTGCGCGTGCGCGCGCAATCGTGGGCGAGGCTTTGGATTGACCGTTTCGAATGGTAAAAACGGAAAGTCATGCGCGCTTAACGGCGCTTTAAAGATCAAAAATCTCGACCTTATTGGAAATCGTCTTGGACTCGAAATTCGTAGCAAATGGAGCGACGGCGCGTTTCTTTCAATCGACGGGCTGACGCTTGCGACGCCCGACGCGGATCGCGAGAGCGGTCGCATGGCGTATTCTGAGGGGAAAACGCCCTTTGGGGACGAAATCGATTCGTGGACGCGCGATAAGAATTACCCTGGGATCACCTTTATCGCCGTTGGTTCAGACGTCGCGTCAAATGGCGGCGTGGAATTCAAGCGCGTGCAGATCATCGACGCGCGCGAGAAGATTAATCCGGACGTCCCTCTCTTGAAACTTCGCGACGCGTCCGCCGACGGAGTCGGTTTTCGCAATATAATCGGCGAACTTGAAACGCGAACAACGGACGGCGAACTCGTTTCGACGACGCCTTTGACCCCCGAGACTTTTTCACGACTTTTCCCCGGCGAGGCTGCGCGTTACGTCAAACCCGTCCTTCTCGACGCGGCGTTTATGACGTCGAAAGAAGGGGAGGCGCTAGCGCAGGCATGGCGCGGACGCGACGGAGGGAACGCGCCGCTAAAACTTCGCGGTTCGGGGGCTTATTATGTCTGGCTCGACGACGGCGAGGAAGGAACGCTTTACTTGCGTCAACACGCGATCGGTTCGTATCCGCCGCAACCCTTAGAAGTCGTCGCGACGGGGCCCGACGAAACGCGCGTCGAATATGAACCCAAGCTTGCCGTCGACGCGCCGTTCGAGATAAAAATTCCCAAAGGCGCGAAGGGATGGCGCGTCGTCGAGGCTGAATTTGGCGCGTCGTATGTGACGTTGGAGAAGAGCGAAGGGATCGTGTTGACGTCGTCGTCGCCGAAGGCGGACGTTTTTGGTTCGACGGGAACTTTGGAATTCTATGTTCCTGAAACGTCGGAAGATCTAGCGTTGCGCGTCGTAGGAAGCGCCGTGGAACGCGTGACGGCGCGTCTCTTTGATCCCGACGGCGAAGAGGTTGCGACGCTGAAAGACGCTGATTCTCTATCCGTGTGGACGTCGCCTCTTGACGCGGAAGGAAAGCCGATCAAACCCAAGTCTGGTTTTTGGCGCGTATCTTTTGAGCGTCCTACGGAAGGCGTTCTCGAAGACTATATTTTTTCAATTCGCGGAGCGCCCGCGCTGTTGAAATGATAAACGCGCTTGTTTTTTGCGCGTCACGCTTTATATTTTACGGGATGCGACGCTTGTCGCTAGGTATGGAAGCTTTGCTTTTTGTGAGGAAAAATAATGAAACGTTCAACAATTTTGACATGGGCGGCTCTTGTCGCGGCGTGTTTCGCGTCCTCGGCTTTGAGCGCTCAGGAGACGCAGACGATGACGACAGACGTTCAGCCGGGCTCTACTGTTCTGATGACGGCGGAACTTCCCTTACCGACGGGCGGCGAATGGAACGGCGGCGACGCCATGCCCCTTGGCGGAGACAATCCGATCGGTTCCGAAAAGACGGAAACCTTGAAATACTGGCTCTTTATCCCGACTGACGAAACGGAAAAGACCGAAGACGGTTTTCCTCTTCTCCTCTTCCTTCACGGCGCTGGTGAACGCGGCGACGATCCTGAAAAAGTGAAGATTAACGGCCCAATCAAGTATTGCGACGATCCTGAAAAATCGAAGACGTGGCCCTTCGTTACCGTCGCTCCTCAAATGAAAGGCTTTCGCTTCTGGTCCCCCGCGCAACTTCGCGTGTTGCTTGAACAAATTTGCGAGGCGTATCCCGTCGATAAATCGCGCGTTTACGTCACGGGGCTCTCGATGGGCGGCTTTGGCACGTGGGGTATGATCGCGCACAACTCGGATATGATCGCGGCTGCGGCGCCGTTATGCGGCGGTTATCCTCTTGAATTCGCGTCGAAGATGACGAAAACGCCGATTTGGGCGTTCCATGGCGCCGCCGACGGCGCAGTGAAGTATGAGTATTCCCGCAAATTGGTCGATGCGGTTCGCGCCGCGGGAAATAAAGACGTCAAATTCACGACGTATCCGGGCGTCGGCCACGATTGCTGGACCCGAACTTACGCGAATCCCGAACTTTATAAGTGGTTCCTTTCCAAGAAGCTGGAGAAATAAATCCTCGCGTCGCGTGTAGATTATGAGGCGTTTCTTTGTGAAACGCCTTTTTTGTGAAAATCCACAAAAAACGAATTTTCTTCTGTTTTAAGAATAATTGTTGATGTTATAATGAACGGCGTAGAGATAATGTGAGGTAAGTGAGATAGAATTTAGGATTGAAAAATGATTGATTTTAGCAGTAAAAAAGGATTTATCTGCGATATGGACGGCGTTATCTATCACGGTAATCGCCTCCTTCCAGGCGTGGCGGAGTTTATCGATTGGCTCCACGAAGAAGATAAGAAGTTTTTGTTTCTGACGAATAACAGCGGCTACACGCCGCGCGAATTGCAACAGCGTTTGGCGAGATTGGGATTGGACGTATCCGAGGATCATTTCTATACGAGCGCATTGGCTACGGCGGAGTTTTTGAAAAATCAAAAGCCCGGTTGTTCCGTGTACGCGATCGGCGAAGCGGGCCTTTTTAAAGCGTTGTATGACGCAGGCGTGACGATGAACGACGTGAATCCCGATTACGTGGTGATTGGCGAAGCGAAGAGTTATACGCTTGACACGCTGATTAAGGCGACGAACCTGGTCGTCGCGGGCGCGAAGTTAATCGGCGCGAATTCGGATATTTCCGGTCCGATCGAAAACGGCATTATGCCCGCGTGCCGCGCGTTGGTCGCGCCGATCGAGTTGGCGACGGGTAAGCAGGCGTATTTCTGCGGTAAGCCGAATCCGCTGATGATGCGCACCGGATTGAATATCCTGGGCCTGCATTCAGGCGAATGCGTGATGGTGGGCGACCGAATGGACACAGACGTCGTTTCCGGTATGGAAAGCGGTATGTCGACGATCCTCGTTCTTTCGGGCGTTTCGACCCTCGAGACGGTGAACACGTTCGCTTATCGTCCGACGATGATCCTTGACGGGGTCGGCGATATCGTGAAAACGGCCAAGAGTCAACGCGCCGCTTCGTGAGCTTCGTATAAAGTAAATAGCATAATAAAAAAACGCTTTGAACGAACGTTCGGAGCGGTTTCTTTTTGGAGGTAAGAGGTTCGAATGCGGATCACTTCGCTTCGGGAAAATATCGATCGAAATATTTCTTCCAGCGTTTGGCGATCGTCTCTTTCATCTCGGGCGCAAGCTCGAATTTATTCTTTTTGTAGCTCTTTTGAGATTGAGCGAATTCCTCGAAGACGGGGCGATTCACGTCGAAGTCCCCAAGGTTAAGGGTCGAATAGATGCGCTCGAGGGTCGCGACGGGCTCGGCGACGAGTTCGTCGTAGGTTATGTCGCACAAGTTTCCTTCTTTGATGAGGGAGACGTCGTCGAAGTAGGCGTCGTACATATCTTCAAAGTTTTTCAAAACTTTTTCCTCTAATTTCGAACCGCCCTTAGGAAGTTGTAGCCCGTGCGTTTGGGCGAGTTTCCTCCACAAATTGACGGTCGAAGGAAAGAGTACGAAGGGATCGCGTGCAATATGGATGAATTTCGCGTTGGGGAATCGCTTCAAGATGGCGCGGACGCGAGCGGTGTGGGGAGGCGACTTCAATACGACGGTTTTCTTGTATTTGACCGTCAACGTTTTGACGAGATATTCGAGGCAGTCGAGCCACTTATTCTGCTCTTCTTCAGGAAGATTGCGTAGCGTGAGATACTCGTCGTCGATCGGTTCGAGATTGGGAAACGCGACGTCGCGATATGGGGATTTCATCCCGAGGGCGCAGATAGCGAATTCGTCTTCTTGAGGACGATCGAGTCCGACCTTCATGTTGTCCATCGGACGTTTCTTGGGCATGAGGAGTTGAACCCACGGGGCCATAATCGACTCGGAGACGAGGAAATGGGATGGGGCGAAACACTCGTAGGTATTTGATGTGGTGAAACGTTGATCCTTCATTATGTATTCATGAAGAAGAGTCGTTCCGCTACGCCAGTGCCCGATGATAAAAATCGGATCCTGAACAGGCCGCGTCGCGTTGATTTGGCGCTTGAAAAAGCGGTTTTGCAACGCGGCGAGAGTTGAGTTCATAGGGGCAATCGCCCAAATAACGGCAAGCATCGGGTAACGCGCGGGGGAGACGCGCCATTTTCCGGAGTTCAATAGCTTTATCCACGCGCTGACGGTCATGCCGTCCCAAAAGCGAGGATTCCAGAAACGGTCGGCGCTACCGCCGCTGACGGTCTTGATAATACCCGACTTTTTGCCGTCTTGGGGATTGGTTGACATGCTACGTTCCTTCTAGCAGGATTTGCGTTTAGGGTTAGTCGACGAGATGGAGCCCGTCGTCGTCAATTTCGAATGGTAGAATTTCGTCGGAACAGGCGCTGCCGCGATGCTTAAAAATATACATCGCGCGCTGGAATTTTCTACCTTCGCGAATCTTGCCGAGAAAAATTACCGTATTGGCTTGCGCGAAATAATCCCCTTCTTCCATCGGTTTGTCGATAAGCGCGTCGAGAGACGTTTCTTGAGACGTGTACGAGAGGATCGACGCGACGTCGGAGGAAGAGTAGGAGTTGGCGAGAATCTGAGCCTCATATTTGCGATAATTTTGCCGGAACAAATCGCGCGCCACCCACGACGATTCCTTTTTGGCGATTTGCTGGTCGACGTATTCGAGAAGTTCGAATTGGATCGAGTCTCCCTGATGTTCGACAGGCTCGATTCCGTCGACGACAAGACGTCGGACTCCTTGCGCGAAGTTTGTGTATATAAAGGAGATAGTCGCGTCGAGACGACGTGTGAGGTCGCATTTCCAGTCGTCCCATTCTTCGCCGTCGAGATCGCGTTTCGTTACGCGACGTCCCGCATACGGGAACGCTTGGAGGTAGTCGGCGCTGTATTGTTCTCCCTTTTCGCAGGCGGCGAAAAATTTATCGGGATCAAAAGGAACGGAGACGTCTTGGGGCTTAGGCTCCCATCCGAAGAGGTTGGAACAATATTGGAGATGATTTTGTGAATCGCCGCGCGCGGTGAGATCGAGAATGATTCCGCGGCGCTTTTCCCCTTGGGCGAGCCCGGCGTTGAGAAATTGCATGGCGAACTGCGTTTTACCAGCTCCGGAAGATCCGACTATAGCAGTCGTTGTTCCGGGAATCAGTCCTCCTCCGAGGCGTTCGTCTAAACCGGGGACGCCGGTTGAAAGACGCGTTTTTGTCATCTCTTCGAATCTCCTCTTTCAAAAAATTTTTAACGAATTTTTTCGTACAAAATTTTCTTCGTTAAGTTACGTAAAGTCATACCAATTCTAGTTCGGTCGTTTTATCCGTCAATGGGAATGACGGTCGGAGGAAATTACTGGAACAATAAATCTGAACCTAGATCTATTGTAAAACATTTAATTGTTGTTACAATAATCCCAAAAATTAGCGAGACGCAATCTTTATTGCTGGATCGATCTGTCCGTTGAAGTGCGTTTAACTTCAGTGAGGATCGTGAGATAAATGTTGATCTCTCATAGATAAAACCGCATTGCCATAATGGAATGGTTTGTTTGTGAGATAGTGCGATTCGACTTTGGAAAAGGAGGCGAATAGCGCCGAATTTAAAAGTTAACGATAGTTGGTTTTAGGATGACGGGTAGAGTGCGCACAGTCGCCTACGAAGCCGTCGAACGTTATTTCCCTCGCGTTTGTTCCAATAAGTACGAGCTTTACGAAGCCGCCGTACAGCCTGGACAGAAGGAAAAGGCCGTTGACGCGGGTTGGAAGGCTACTACCAAGTTGGACGCTGCTTTGCGTAATCCCGAGACTAAGGTCGTCGATATTTGTTTGCCGAACGACATGCACTGTCAGGCCGCGGAAACGACTTTCAAAAATGGAAAGCAAGTCTTCTGCGAAAAGCCGCTCGCAGGAACCCTTCTAGACGCGTACAAGATGGAGGAGATTGCCAAAGCGCATCCGGAACTACTTGCATCCGTCAACTTTATCTATCGACGTTCTCCCGCCGCGATTTACGCGCGTAAAATTCTTCAGGAAGGCCGATTTGGCAAAGTGATGGAGGTCGTCTGCTCATATCCTCAGTCTGGGGCGGTTCGGACACATTCTTATAGCTGGCGTTTTGACGACGAAGGCGGCACGCTCGCCGACTTCGGAAGTTATGCGCTCGACACGCTCTTCTATCAGACGGGCTTGCGGTCGATTGAAGTCATGGGCTTCAGAAGACGCGCTCGAAGTTGAACGCACGATTGCCGCGATTCGTCGTTCGTGGAAGGAACGTCGCTGGGTGAAAGTCAGCGGAGATTACGCGTCCTGAGGAATGATAACGTCCCTTCGTCTTTAAACATATTTAAAAGAAGCCGACTCGAAAAGGTCGGTTTTCTTATTGGCGTTTTTGACCGCCACGCCAGCGGCGCATCGAATTGGGATCGCTCCTATTTCTTAAGAGTTTTTGACAAAATATTTTTACACAAATTAAATCTATCTCTTGAATTGTCAGGTTTTAGTGATTAAAATAGTCGCGTCGGATACGGGCGCCACGCTGTTCCGACGTCGCGCGTTCTTTCGAATAGATTGAGAAGCGCGTTGAAACACGTCGGCGTTTGTCGTCGCGGACTCTCGATTGATTCGAGAGCGCCGTTAAGGATTATTAGGAGATATTTGCAGATGTCTAAAGAATGTAAAGTTTCGATTCTTGGTTATGGTATGATGGGTTTGGTTCGCGCGGTCGCTTATGAAGCCGTCCCGCGTTATTATCCCAGCTGCCCCGTGAAGCCCGTTTTGAATGAAGCCTACTGCTACACCGACGGCGAAGCTGAAGCCGCTACTGCGTCCGGATGGAAGGCGAATCGCGATCTTGATAAGACGATCGAGAATCCGGAAGCCGATTACATCGACGTTTGCTTGCCCAACAAGCTCCACTGCATGGCTGTTTTGAAGGCTCTTGCCGCCGGTAAGCACGTCTTCTGCGAAAAGCCCCTTTCCGTTACCGTCGACGAAGCCCACCAGATGGTCGAAGCTCTTGCGAAAGCGAGAGAAAAGAATCCTGGTATTATCGACTCCGTCAACTTCATCTATCGTCGCGTCCCCGCGAACGTCTTCGTTCGTAACCTCGTCAAAGAAAACCGTTTTGGCAAGCTTCTCGAAGTCCATAGCTTCTACAACCAATCTTGGGGCGGTCCCGACACTCCTTGGAGCTGGCGCTTTGGACCTGAAGGCGGCACCCTTGGCGACCTCGGAAGCCACGCGCTCGATATGCTTTACTACACCACGGGCCTCCGCCCTGTCGAACTCTGCGCGATGCAGACGACGCACGTCAAGAAGCGATACCTTCCCGAAACTGTCGGTTCCGACCTCGCCGCTCGCTATGGCGATAAGAAGACCAACAATGAAGGTCGTCCGATGAAAGACGTCGAAACCGACGACGCGACTCGCGTTCTCTTTACCCTCGACGGCGGCGCTATCGGTTCTCTCGAATGCACCCGTAACGCTTGGGGTGCCGAAAATACCCACGGCTATGAACTCTACTTCGAAAACGGCGCGATCCGCTGGAATTACGACGACCTCAACTACGTCGGCCTCTACGACGCTACGACTCCGGAACGCGGTTGGTCGCGCGTCCTCTGCAATCGCGGCGGATTCGCGTATCCTTCCTTCGCCGACGGCCATATGTTCGGTTATCGCGACCTGACGGTTAACGCGTGCTACGAGAACATGCTCAAGATCGCCGGCGCCGACGAAGTCGCTCCTCTCGCGACCTTCGAAGACGCTCTCAATGTTGAACGCACGATCGAAGCGATTCGCAAGTCTTGGGCCGAACGCAAGTGGGTCTCCTTGAGCGAAATTGCGTGATCTACGCTGAATGATCGAGTTGCGCGATCGAAAGGTCGCGCGGAAGTATGACGGTCGACGCGAGCGGGCGTCGATCGTTCTTTATATGAAGACACGCTTGGCTTAGGAGTGGCGACAATATGAAAGAATTGGCTGTATCCATTTTAGGTTTAGGAATGATGGGACGCGCGCGTTCCGTCGCTTACGATAATTTAACGCGCTTGTATCCCGATTGTCCGATTAAGCCGGTTCTTAGTCAGGCGTTTGTTTTACCCAGCGAGGTCGACTCGGCGAACTCGTTAGGTTGGCGCGCGAACACGAATATGCGTTCGGTTATCTACTCCGACGAAACGGAATACGTCGATATTTGCCTTCCCAACGCGATGCATTACGCCGCGGCGATGATGGCGTTCGACGCGGGAAAGCATGTCTTTTGCGAAAAACCTCTTGCGATTTCCTTGAATGAAGCGCGAGAAATGACGGAGGCCGCCGAGGCTCGCCCCGATCTCTTGAACTCCGTGCACTACACTTATCGACGCGTTCCCGCGAACGTCTACGCGCGTCAACTTGTACGGCAAAATCGTTTTGGCCGGCTCCTTGAGGCGCGAAGCTATTACAACCAACACTGGGGCGTCGGCGGCAATTGGGGGGGCTGGCGTTTCGATTCCAAGGCCGGCGGCGGAACGGCGGGCGACTTAGGTTCCCATGCGATCGACATGCTCTATTTCGTAACGGGCAAACGTCCCGAACGCCTTTGCTCGATGCAGTCTACTCACGTAAACGAACGCGTTTTTACTGTCGAGCACACGAAAGAAGACGGAACGGTCGAGAAGAAACAGGAGTTGCGTAAAGTCGAGGTCGACGACGCGACGCGCGTGATGTATTCTCTACCCGACGGGGCGGTGGGAACGTTGTCTTGCACGCGTTACGCCCAGGGAACCGAGAATACTCAAGGTTACGAATTCTGGTTCGAACACGGCGCGATTCGCTGGTGTTACGACGATCTGGATTATCTGGAAATCTACGATTCCGACGATCCGCAGCGCGGGTGGAAGCGTGTTCTGTGCGGTAAGAACGGCTACGCTTATCAGGACACGCTGGACAATCCCGCCGTTGGGTATCGCGATCTTTTGTCCGCGGGGTGCTACGAGAATATGCGCGCGATCGCGAAGATCGATCCCGTCGCGCCGCTCGCGACCTTCCGCGACGCGTACGACGTCGACCGCACCCTCGAAGCGATCCGTCTTTCCGCGAAGAATGAAGCGTGGATTAGGCTTGACGAAGTGAAATGACGCGGTAATTTAACATCGAAGTTGAGTTACGACGCCCTTTTAGAGAGAGTTAATACCGAATGGCTGCAAATCTTACCCCCCAATATTTACGAGCAGAAGAAGAGTATCGACGCGCGCAGACTCCTGAAGAAGAGTTGCGCTGGCTTCAAGTGATGTTTGCAGAGATCCCGAAGCACAAAGCAAGCGAGAAGATGCAAGTCATGCTCAAGACGAAGATCTCTGAAGTCAAAAAGGAGATTGAAGCGTCGAAGGGGGCGAGTAAGAAGGTCGGAAAATCTGTTAAGATTCCTCGTCAAGGCGCGGGCACGTGCGTTATTATCGGCGGACCGAACGCCGGTAAGAGTCAGCTTTTAACCTTCTTTACGAAGGCGAAACCGGAGGTTGCTCCGTATCCTTTTACGACGCAGACCTCGACGCCGGGAATGATGCAATGGCAAGACGTTTACGTCCAGCTTATCGACACGCCGCCGATAACGCCCGATTTCTTTGAATCGTATTTATACGGCTATATTCGTGGCGCGGAGCTCGTGCTTCTTTTGGTTGACCCGACCTCCGACGAAGGAATCCAGGAGTGTCAGGACGTCTTGGATCGTTTGCAGAACACGAAGACGCGTTTGGCCGCGGAATCGGGGCTTGACGAAGACGACGTCGGGTTATCCTACACGAAAACCTATCTTGTCCCAACACACTGCGATTTCCCTGATTTCAACGACTGTATGGAGCTTTTCCACGAGTATTGCGAGACGCCTTTCCGGGAATTTCCGATTTCCGCGACGGATGGGACGGGGACTGAAGAGTTGCGCAACGCGATTTACGAAGCTATGAACGTCGTGCGCGTTTATACGAAGTCGCCGACGCAAAAGCAGGCGGATATGGACAAGCCCTTCACGTTGCGCGTCGGGAGCAACGTCTTGGATCTGTGCGATCAGATCCATAAAGATTATGCGTCGCGTTTTAAGTTTGCGCGCGTTTGGGGTGCAAACGTTCACGACGGCACGGTTGTGAAGGGAGATTATGTCGTGAGCGACGGAGACGTTGTGGAGATTAACGTCGCGCCGTGACGGCTAGATTCAAATGTAAGGGAAACAAGAGGACGCGTTCCTAGGAAGGGCGCGTCCTTTTTCTTTTATTTGTAGCGTTCGGTAGGTCTTTAAGAACCGATTACGGAGCTTCATATCGCGTCGCGACGTCGGGACGCGACGTCGCGAAGTCGGAGACGGTCGAGGCCGCGAAAAGATCTTCCCCTATGAGCTCGATTAATACCCGACACTCCAAATTTTCTAGGTATTTTGACGGAATCGCGTTGGCGCCTGATTGCACGCCGATAATATTCCCCGCGATAGCTCCGGTGGAATCGCTGTCCCCCGAGTGGTTGACCGCGGCGACGATCGCGCGTTCAAAGTCGCCTTCATGACGGATCGTGGCGTAAATCGCGATAGCGAGCGCTTCGTCGCCAACCCATCCTTCGCCGAGTTTTTTGACCGCGTCGACGTCTTTTAATTGACGCTGGTTTCCAAGGTCAATCGCCTTATTGAGAAGAGCGCAGAATGAATCGCGTTTAGGCGAAGGGGCGAACAGGCGTTTGATCGCGTCGATCGACTTGCGCGTCGCTTTTGCAACGGATAAGTCCTGATGATTCGCGAGGTCATGGACTATGTAGGCCATCGCCGCCGCGGGGAGATAACCTAGTTCGTGCGAGTGCGTGAGCGCCGCGGCTCCTGCGCCAAGGATCGCGACGAAATCTCCTTCTTCTTCGGGGAAAAGAAGTCCAATCGGCGCGACGCGCATGACTCCGCCGCATCCGCAACTATCGTTGATAGGCGAGTCGACGGCGCCGAGTTGAGGAAGAGAAAGCGCGCTAATACACGTCATTCCGGGCGCGCGTCTATCCGTCATGCCGGGGTCGTCGAATAACCAATGATTTGTCTTCCGTTTTCTTTTCTGACCCCAATACCATTCGCGATAGGCGAGCCCGATACCTTCAAGGAAATTTTCTTTTTCTAGCCCCTTATCGTTTTTTATTTTGGTTGAGAGGAGCCCGTAGGCGGTGGCCAACGTCATCTGCGTATCGTCGGAGATTAACGCCTTGCCATGAGCAAGTTCGAAATTTGTAATGCCGCTTGAACCGTACTTTTGGATAATCGCCGCGTAAGGAAGAAATTCAACCGCATATCCGAGGGCGTCGCCAATAGCTCCGCCGAGGAGAGAACCGCGAATTTGATCGAGATTTTTCATTATCATAGTCCTGAGTTAAAGAAGAATTTTAGAGATAAAGTTTCAACAAAACGCAGGAGGAGAAGACGCGTTTAAGTAGCGTTATTATAGCGATAATTCATTTCAAAGGTAGAGGTAAACCGATTGGTCAAGGATAAGGAATAGAAAGAATCTTTTTCTTTCGAGTTTTAGTGAAGAGGGGAGAAATCGTCGTCCGATAAAGAACGCAGGATATCAAAGATTCATGCGTAAGCATGGGTTGTTCGGCAGGCGTTAAGGATGACGACTACCGTATGTAACCTAAAATAAAGGAGGCGAGCCTCTTGGCTTTTCGATATGAAAAGTCTAGACGTCGTCGAACGAAGTCCGATATCGCAAGATATGTGTGACAAAGACGTTCCGACGTTGCAGTCTTGGCATGTCGACGTCTCAGAGTCATGACGTAAAGGACTAGAAATGAAATCGATCGAATGCAAAGGACGCGTTTTTTTCGGCGTTCTCGCTCTTTCCGCGCTGATGCTCGCGCCGCTTGTCGGTTGCCAGGTTACGCGCAATGGCCAGACGTTGCCGAGCCCCTATTATCTTGACGACGATATTCAATATCATCCGTCTGGAACAGAATTCCAGTATCAGCAGGAGGTTGATCGCATGAATGCGATCAACGCGGAACGCGCCGCGGCTGCTAACGGTCAGTATTGATATTAACGCGCCGGTCTAAATCGTTGGAAACGTTGAAAAACGAGTCCAAACGTCTGACTCAGGGAACAGCTTTTAGGTTTTGGCTTTTGACGATATATATGAACTCTGTCGTTCGTAAATATTTGCGAACGGCGGAGTTTTTTTCTTTTTTCCTGTCAAACTCTTTAAATAACGCGTTTTTCCAGCTATACTAGGGAAAGAGTCGCAACAGACGCGGTTGATTGTTACGGAGAGTTGGATGGAAGAATTGATGAGCGCGCAGTGGATCGGGGCTCCCTCTGTGCGATTTTGGTTGGTGCAAATCGTTTTCTGGACTGGATATTCGTTCATTGTGGGAACAATCGGGACGGCTGCGTTTCGAAGGACGAAGTTTCGTCAATCGACCTGGTCGTCTTTCGTCTTAGGCTCCGTTGGGCTTATGTGCGCGTTCGTCTCTCAGTTTCTTTTCGATCTTGAAAAACAGCTCGATATGCTCGGCCCTTACGCCTTCTTTTTTGCAATTGCCGCCACGGCGATTTCTACCGTAGCGGTGGGCGTTTTCTCAATCGTCTTCCCGCAGGAGGAATACTACGACGATCGTGATTATTATCCCGATGAAAGAGGACGTCGCATTAGAGGACGCGTTGAGTCGGGCGAATATCCCCCGAGGCAGGCTTATTACGTTCAGGAGGAGGACGAACACGAAGAACTCGTTTCTCGCGATCCTCGTGATTACCCCTCTCAACAGCGTCCTGCAACGCGCCCTGTGCGTCGAAGGATGAGATAGTCGAAACGCCAATTGGCAGATTTATGAAGGAGATAGGATTTGATGCTACGTCGCACGTTTATCGGAGCGCTTTCCGCGGGCGCTCTTCTCATGACCCGCGGCTCGTTGTTAAAGGGAGCGGACGCACCTGAGGGAGAAGTTGTAAAGAATGTGATTCGGCGTCAGCCGTATTACTTTACCGTCGCGGATAAGAAGTTCCGAACGGGCAAAGGCGACGTCGCGTTTTTAGGCGGGTCGATTACGGAGATGGACGGCTACCGCCCGATGATTTGCGAGTATCTGAAGAAGAAATATCCGCAAACGCAATTCAATTTCATCGACGCGGGAATTGCGTCGACCTGTTCTAATTTGGGCGCGTTCCGCGTCGACGAAGACGTGATCCAGCGCTGTGAGGGAGGAAAGGGCCCCGACCTCTTTTTTGTTGAGTACGCCGTCAACGACAATCAGGACGGTTTCTTTAACCTCGAACAGTCGATCCGAGGGATGGAAGGGGTGATTCGGCGAATTAAGGCGGCGAATCCAGACGCGGCGATCGTTATGACCTTCTTCGCCAATATCCCTTTGATGGAAAAGTACCGCGCGGGCGAGGTTCCGACGAGTATTCAGGCGCATGCGGCGGTTGCGGAACATTATGGAATTTCGACGGTCAACGTCGCGAAAGAACTTCAAGAAAAGATCGACGCGGGGAATACGACGTGGGAGATTTACGGCGACGTTCATCCGGCGCCGCGCGGCAATCGGATGGTTGCCGATATGATCGAAAAACTTCTCGACTACGTGTGGCGCGTCCCCGCGACGTGCTCCTTGTGCGCAATATGTTCGAGCGAGGT
Source organism: Paratractidigestivibacter sp. (assembly GCA_963628165.1). Classification (GTDB taxonomy): domain Bacteria; phylum Planctomycetota; class Planctomycetia; order Pirellulales; family Thermoguttaceae; genus RUG369. The sequence continues at coordinate 22,228 of CAVGEG010000016.1, forward strand.
CGAACCTCTTGATCTATATTCCTACGGTTCAGCCGGTTGGATCGACTTTGACGCGGCGCAGACGGAAGGCTTTACGCGCGAGATTCCCGATTGGTCGAATATTCCCGGCGCGCTTCGAGGACGTTTCGTCGGCCAAGAACTCCTTTGCGCTAATGAACCTGGCGCGACTTTTTCGCTGAACTTTAACGGCAATGCCGCCGGTCTGTACGTCTTGGCAGGACCCGACGCGGGGCAGATCGACGTGAGCGTCGACGACGGCGCTCCGACGCGGATGAACGTGATTCATCCATATAGCGGCGGACTCCATTATCCGCGTCTTGTCGTGTTGGCTGACGGGCTCGAAACGGGAGAACATTGCGTGACGGCGCGCCTATGCGAGAAGGAAGAAGGAGAGCCCGTCGCACTGAGAATCTTGAAGATCGGCGTGAATCGCGGCGAATGAGAATCGTCTTTAAACTAAAAGAGGCGCGGCTTCGAATTGAGAAGTTGCGCCTCTTTCGTTGGAGTGGACGGTCGGTTATCACTTAATCTTGACGTTGTCTGTATGATCGCCGATGTGGATCAGCGGAGAATTCGCGTCGAGTTTCTTTCCGAAAACGGTGATATTTTCAAGAGTGACGCCGTCGGTGCGGTGCGTCTCGTCCGCGCCGTTAAAGAGAATACCCGCGTAAGAGAGATCGCCTGTGACGTTGATATTGCGAATAACGACGTTCTTAATATGCCCCGGTTCCTGCGTATGCATGTACTGGTTGACGACGGGACGTCCGACGAAGAGCCAGTTGTCGCGGTTGGCGACGTCGACGTTGAACTTCAACTGGGAAATGTCGATGTTCTGCATCTTTTCGAGTTCTTCGGGGGAGAGCGCGTTTTCGACTCCCATTTCAAAGTTGACGTTCTCGACGAGGACGTTTTCCATAATCATTCTCTCGCCGGGCTCGAAAAGGAAGTTGCGTGTTTGCGCGTGAATGACGTCGATGTTGCGGAAGACGACGTTGCGCATATACGGGGCGCGGCTTTCATGTCCCATGAGGACGATGCGCGCGCGATCGCACCAGAAGACGCAATTTTCGACGGTGACGTCTTCGCAATTTCCGTTTTCAACGTCGAGTCCTTTGAGAGCCATGCAGTCGTCGTCCGTTCGAATGAACGTGTTGCGCACCGTGACGCGTCGCGAATTGCACGGGTTGATTCCGTCGTCGTTTTGGACGCGCCCGCCGCAGAGTTTAATATTCTCGATGAGGACGTCGTCGCTGTTGACGGGGACGACGGTCCAGTGGGACGCGCCGCGGATAACGATTCCTTCGAGATGAACGTTTTGCGAGCTGTTGATGGAAACGACGTGCGGGCACGGACCGGTCGGCCACGGCCACTTGGAGGAATCGACGACGCCGCGTCCGCGGATTGTGATGTTTTTGCCGTGCGCGTAGATTTGGCACTTGACGACGGCGCCTGGCGCGAGGTAAAGCGTTTGATTATCCGTGAGTTCGACTTTGCCGTCTTCCGGTTCATGGACGCCGGGGCCGTAGTAAACGACGTTGGGATCGTCGGCGTTAGGAATGTCTTTCTCCGGAGGATTGACGAAGACGAGGAGAGGATGTTCGCGTCCGTTGTACTCGACTGAGAACTGGCACGGCTTGTCGACGGAGACGGAGAAGGAACCGTCGTCGTTTTTGGTCGGTTTGAGGCCGAGTGAGAGGGGACGGATGGTCAGCGCGTTGATTTCTTTTCCGACGTTGGGGGTGATCTTCAGATCCACGCGTTCGTCGGCGTCGAGGGAGAGGAAGGCGTATTCTCCGCCGTAGTCGTATTTTTCAAAGGGTTTGTCCGCGGTGCGCGCGCTTAACGGCGCGGCGTCGCGACCATTGATCTGAACTTTCCAGAGCGCGCTGGGCGTTTCCCCTTCAGGAACGGGCCAGAGCGCCACCTCGGCGTTGGCGCTGGAAACACAGAAGATCCCGAGCGCGAACGCGGCGGCAAATAGAACGGCTTTTTTCATAGTTGTCCTTTCAGTACGTAGCGCGAAATTGAATCGTCGCGCGTTATAATTCGCCCCAATTGGCTCCGATTTTCACGTCGACTTGAAGGGGCGCGTTAAGCGGATTATTGAGTTTCATTTCTTCGACGACGATTTTCGCGAGTTCGTTGGCGTCTTCGCGTCGCGTCTCAAAGAGGAGTTCGTCGTGGATTTGGAGAAGGAGTCGAGCGCGTTCGCGTCCTAGCGGGATCGGCGTTTCCTTCGATTGATCTTGTGGACTTTTCGCCGCGTCTAGAGGCAGATATTCCGCCGGATTGAAGAGCGGAGTCGTCGAGTTCGTCGCGCTGGATGGATTCAAACGCGAGGTGGGTGCAAGCGCGTCCGGCGCCCAGTGCGAGACGATCCAGCCTTCACGCCGTAAGCGTCGCCACACGGAGAGCATCGCTAATTTCATGACGTCGGCGGCGGAGCCTTGAACAACGGCGTTGATCGCCGCGCGTTCCGGAAAATTCAACGTTTTTCTTCCGCGCGCGCCGCGAACTCCCTCGAGCGCTCGGCGACGACCCAAAAGCGTTTCCACATAGCCGCGTTTGGCGCAATCCTCCAGAACGCGATCGAAGAAGACAAGCACGCTCGGATACGTCTCGAAAAACTTGTCGATATAGTCCGCGGCGGCCTCGCGCGACACGCCGATCGACTTGGAGAGTCCGAAAGGCGTCTGTCCGTAGACGAGGCCAAAGTTGACCGCCTTCGCTTTTCGGCGCATATCGGAATCGACGTCTTCTTCCGCGACTCCGAAGATTTGCGCGGCGACGCTCGCGTGAACGTCTTTATTCTCCTGAAAGGCGCGTAGAAGCGCGGCGTCGTTGGAAAAATGCGCCAAGATGCGCAACTCGATCTGGCTGTAGTCGCACGATAATAACGCGTCGAACCCTTGACTCGCGTCCGGAATGAAGCCGGAGCGAATTTCTTTTCCGATTTGCGATCGCGCGGGGATATTTTGAAGGTTCGGATCGCTTGAACTGAGGCGTCCCGTCGCGGTGGACGCTTGATTGAAGGTCGCGCTCACGCGATTTGTTCCCGGCGTCGTCTGACGTGGAAGAGGCTCAAGATAGGTTCCGCATAATTTCACAAGCTTGCGCAACTCGATGATCTTCTCTGGAACTTCATGAACGAGGGACAACTCTTCTAAGACTTCCGCATCGACGCTCGGGCCCGTCTTCGTTTTCTTTAGAACGGGCAACTTGAGATCGTCAAAGAGGAGGCGTTGGAGTTGCTTGGGGGAGTTGAGGTTGATCTCCTGCGCAAAATTAGGGTCGGGATCCGCTTTGCGGACGACTTCTCGAATCTCTGATTCGAGGACTTCTTGTCGCCCTTTCGAGACTTTCGCGGTGTGACGGAAGACTTCGGGATCGATCGCGACGCCGTTGTATTCCATTTCGACGAGCGCTTCGACGAGAGGCGTTTCGAGATCGAGCGCGAGTTTTTCGAGCGCGGGTGTTTCAAGGAGCCTGTCGCGTAAAATTGGCGCGGCGTTGAGGGACGCAAGGACTTTGTCGGCGGCGTATCGCGCGACGATCTCGGGAGCCGCGGCCTCGAGGAAGACGCGTTTTCTTCTGGTTCCAAGCGCGTCGCGCAAATCGTACAAACGCGCGTCGAGATACGTCGACGCTAGATCGTCGAGCGTTCTGCGCGTTTCTCCAGCGAGGACGAGATAGTCGGCGAGCGCCGCGTCAAAAGCGATCCCGTGAAGTTTGACTCCGTTGGCGAGGAGAACGAGCGCGTCGTATTTCAGCTCAAATCCTAGCTTGAGAATTTTGCCGTTTTCAAAGATCGGTCTGAGTTTTTCGAGCGCGACGTTGAAGTCGACCGTCGCGTATCCTAGAGGAGCGCGCAGAGGAATATAAAAAGCTTTTTCGGGCGTCGCGGCGACCGCAATTCCGGCGAGCGTCGCCGTTCGGGCGCGAACGCGACCACTCTCGGGCTCCTCTAACGTAACGGCGGCGAGACTTAGGAGGGGAACGGAGGCGGTGGAATCGACAAGCGCGTCAAGTTTTTCCGCTGTGTCGACGACTTCGTTTTGCCA
>CAVGEG010000016.1:26298-42646 GCA_963628165.1 Paratractidigestivibacter sp.
GGCGCCTCCTCTTGGTTGTAATCGGCGACGAGATTTTGAGCGCCGTAAAGGGAACGGCGCAGACGCGCGGCAAGGGGCGCCGCCGCGTCGAAAGAGTCGTCCTCACGCGCGACGGGGACGCGCGACGATTCCGCGACGCTCATGCGTTCGTTGCGCTTCGTTTCAATGCGGTCGAACCATTCGGAAGGTTCGGCTTGCGCGCGTCCAAAACGTTCGATAAGTTCGTCGATCCTCTTTTCGAGACTCTTGAAGTTCCAATATTGGAAGAGACGGGAGAGCCTTTCGGGGTCGATCCCGTCGAGTTTTCCCGCGTCCCAATCGAAGTCGATGGGAACGTCGCGTCGTAATTTGACGAGTTCGCGACTCAACAACGCGCTTTCTTTATTCGCGGCGATATTCTCATACTTCTTCCCCTTGAGGGTTGTCGACGCTTCTAAAACGGCGTCGAGATTTCCGAACTGATTCAGAAGCTCCCCCGCGCTTTTGGGGCCGACGCCCGGAATGCCTGGGACGTTGTCGACCGAATCGCCGACTAGCGCTTGAAAGTCGACGACTTGACTCGGCGCGACGCCCCAGTCCTTCTTCAGATCGTCGGGAGTATAGTACGCGTTTTTTCGAATAAGATAGATCGACGTGGCGTCGTCGAGGAGTTGTCTCGCGTCTTTGTCGGCGGTGACGATGATCGTCTTTCCTCCATGTTTTTTGACACGCTGGGAGAGGGTCGCCATGACGTCGTCCGCTTCATAACCAACGAGGCCGAGCGCGGGGACGTCGACGCCTTTGAGAAATTCTCGCGAGAAGTCGAACTGAAGGAGAAGGTCGTCCGGCGTCGCGGAACGATTCGCTTTGTATTCCTGAAAAATTTCGCTACGAAACGTTTTGGCGCGCATATCGTAGGCACAGAAAAGATAATCGATCGGAAGCGACGTCATTATGGTCAAAACGTCGCGCGCAAAGCCGAAGGTCGCGCCCGTCGGTTCACCATGCGCGTTCGTCATTTCCATTTTTTTGGCGTAAAACACCTGATAGAGTAGTCCGTAAGCGTCGACGACGCAAACAGTTTTTCCTTCCAACGAATTCTTTTCCACCATGTAATTCTTTCCTCAAGAGAAGCGCGACGACGTTCTTTCCACGCGTATTGTACAGTAATAGGAGCGATTTGCAAATTTCAAGAAAAGAAAAACGTTTCGCCGTAAAGCGAAACGTTTGTTAATCAGTCGTTATTTTCAACAGGAACGTCTATAAGGCAAGATCATTCGTCGTCTCCGTCGTCGTCGCCCCAATCGTCGTCTTCATCGTCGCTGTCCTCGTTGTCGTCGTCTTCATCGTCGTCGTCGCCGCCAGACCACCAATCGTCGTCGTCCTCGTCTTCGTCGTCCTCATCGTCCTCGTCGTCGTCCCAGTCGTCCTCATCGTCGTCGTCGAGCCAATCGTCGTCGTCTTTGTCGTCGTCCCAATCGTCGTCGTCGTCTTCATCGTCGTCGTCGTCCCAGTCGTCTTCATCGTCGTCGTCGCCCCAATCGTCGTCCTCTTCGTCGCGATCAGGCTTGGCGTCAACGACGGTGAGGGTCGCGCAGGTTGCGCTCAAACCGAGGAAACCGTCGGAGAAAAGGTTTTCGTTCTGTGTGTCAGCGGAAAAGATATCGTATCTCACGATTAAACTCCTTTAAAAATCCAGACGCTGAAAGCTCTGTCTTATGGCGAAAACACGTTCGTTGCTTCCCAAAATCAAAGAAACGCGTTCTCGATCCGAGGCGAGAGGACGACTGCGGTCTCGCCGCCGTCCCGAGCTCGCGCGAAGGGAAACGTTCCCGACGTCGCGATATAAAGAGACCGTCCAATCGGTATGGGCAGTCTAAGGGCGGCGTTCATGCCGCGTGAACATGCAAATCCTGAAGGCGGATTGGCTCACGCCTGAACTCTGCGCCCGGATATTTCTAGGCGAAAATATTACAACTTTGACGCGCGGCGTCAAGTGTTTTTAAAGATTTATTGCGACTTTTCAACTAATTCTTCGATTCAAGCGCCGCTCGTCCTGTTTCGCCGTGCATCTTTAGGGGCGTCGACGATTTTTTAATGAGAATTTCTCCATCGTTTCCCACGTCGTCAAAATGCACTGAAAGAATCTTCGAAATACCCGACTCTTCCATCGTTACTCCATAGATCGACTTCGCCGTCGACGTCGTTTTCTTCGAGTGCGTGACGACCAAAAATTGCGTTTTAGGCACAAAATCGAGGATCGCGTTGGCGAATCGATGGATATTCGCTTCGTCGAGCGCCGCGTCGACTTCGTCCAAGATGCAAATCGGGCTCGAATGCGCCTGGAAGATCGCCAAAAGGAGCGCGACGCAAGTCAGCGATTTTTCGCCCCCGCTCATCAGCGAAAGGCTTCGCAATTCCTTTCCTGGCGGGCGCGCGACGATTTCCACGCCTCCCTCCAGCGGATTCGACGGATTCTCAAGCGTTAAATCCGCCTTTCCACCGCCGAAAAGCTTCTGGAAGATCGTTCCAAAATTCGCGCGAACCGCGTTGAACGTCTCTTCAAAGAGGCGCTTGCAATCGGAGTTGACGCGTTCGATGATCTTCTGGATCCCCTTTCGGGCCGCGAGAAGATCCGTGTATTGATTGTAAAGGGTTGTGTAGCGCGAACGGAGCGTTTCGAGGGATTCGATCGCTTCAAGGTTGACGGAACCGAGTTGCTGCAACTTGGCGCGAAGTTCCTCGATCTCTTTTTTTCGGGCGTGCGCGCGTTTAGCGACGGTCGGGACGACGAGTTCGCCCGTCGCGTTGGCGTCGTCTTGATCCACGGAAAGAATCGGCGTTTTTTCAACGCCGAGGTCTTCTTCCAGACGATATTCCAGCTCTTCGACTTCGAGCCCGTAATCTTCGCGTAGACGATCTTCGAGCGTTTTGATTTCTTGAGCGTAGCGTTCGCGCAGGAGCTCTTTGGAACGGATCGCTTCGCGTCTTTTATCGAGCGCGGCGCGATTCGTCTCGATCGAACCGGTCGTTTCGGCGAGAGATCTCTCAAGTTGGACGCGTTCTGCGCGCGTCTTTTTGATTGTCGCCGCGAGCGCTTCCTTTTGACCGTAGAGGAGCGCGGTTTGCGATTCGCTGTTCAAAACGGAAAGCTCCGCTTGCACGAGCCTTGCGTCTAGCGCTTGGACGCGACGACCATTTTCTTTTTCGAGTCGGCTCTGCTCTGCGCGTTCGTCCGAAAGGCGTTGGAGACGATCGACGAGAAAGACGATGCGTTCCTCCGCTTTCGCGAGTTCGATCTTGAGATTCGTCGTCGTTTTCGCGCTCTCCTGGCGCTGCGCGTAGATTTCGTCGAGTTCCTTCTGCAACTGCGCGAGGTTGGAGTTTAATTCACTTTGACGCGAATTGAACGCGTTCTGTTCCTCTTCTAATTTAGCGAGTTGCTCGCGCGTTTGCGCGAGTCCGACGTCGAGCTCTGTCAGTTCCTTGTTCAGCGTGGCGAGACGCGTCTCTTGTTGCACGGAACGTTCTTGCGACGCGGTCTCTTCGAGGCGTAATTTTTCGAGAGACTGAGCCGTTTCGCGCTGCGTCGCCCTTTCCTGGTCGAGCGCCTTTTCCTGCGTCTCCAAGTCCGTTTTGAGACCCGCGACCGTCGTATTGAGCTCTTCGAATTCATGATTCAAACGCTCCGTTTGTCCGTTAAGGGACGCGAGTTCGCTTCGTCTGGAGATTAGTCCTGCGCTCCCTTGCGCGGAGCCGACGACAAGGGTGCCGTCCGCGGAAAGTAAGGAACCGTCGGCGGCGAGGAAATTGGTCGGTTCTTCCGTTTCTCGATAGAGCTGCTTCGCGACGGCGACCGACTCGACGATCCACGTTCGGTGTAACAATCTTTGCACGAGGCCGAAGAATAGGGGCTCCGTCTCGACAAATTGGTCGGCGCGTCCCAACGCGCCGGGATGATTTTCCAACTTAGGATTGAGGGGAATCGGTTTGCTCGGATTAGGATCGAGCCAAATGAATCCGACGCGTCCCGCGAAGCGCGAACCTTGACGTTCGATATAGCGGAACAGCTCTGGTTCTGGAGGCACGACGACGTATTGCGCCGTCTGACCCAACGCAAGTTCGATGAGCGGCGCCGCTTCGACGTTGACGCGAATCAAATCGGCGACGAGACCATACGCGTTGTGGAACGGACTCGAGGGGTTCTTCATTGCGCGGAGCGTTTCGAGAACGCCGGGGCTGAGTCCTTCGTAACGTCGCAGAAGGTCGTTGAGGAGAGTCGAGCGCTCCTCGAAGGCGGCGCGTCGCCGTTCCATCTCGGAAAATTCGATCTGACGCGCGGCGAGCGCGTTTTTGATCTCGTCGCGGCGGTCTTTGAGAGATTCCATGCGTTGGAGAGAATCTTCGCGTCGCGCGGAGATTTCGGCGCGAACGTCGACGATATGTTGACCCTGTCGCGTTAATTCCTCGCGTTGTTTTTCGATTTCGTCGCGTTGCCGCGTCTTCTGTTCCGACAGCGCCGTGAGCGCGCTCAAACGCGTTTTCAACGTCGCCAGTTCCCCGGCGAAGCGCGTCGTTTCCGCCGTGCGCGAGTTGCTTTCCTGTTGCAACTGCGCGAGGGTTTGCGAGAGCGCGTTGGCGCGAGTCGTTAGCTGTTCGGTCGCAACGTTTTCCGACTCGTACGACTTCTTAATCTTTTCCGCTTGGTCGCGCGCGTTCGTCAGTTCCTGCGTCGCGTCTTCCGTTTCCGCGACGTTGGTCGCGCGTTTGGCGACGAGAGCGCGATCTTGCGTCGCACCCGCGGTCGATTCGTGTTGCCATTCCTGAATTTGCGCGATCTGGTACTCGATCTTCGATTCCTCGGCGGCGATCTTTTCGCGCGCGCTTGACAAATCGGTTTCCGTCGCGCGAAGGAGACGATCCGATTCGACTATTTTCGTCGACGTTGCGGAACGCGTTTCTTCTAGCGCGTGGATAGCGGCGTTCGTTTGTGTTTCGAAACTGTCAAAATCGTCCGTCTCGACGCTTGTTTGACGTAGCGCTTCCGTTTTCGCGCGCCATTCGTATAACGTGACTTCCGTGCGTAATTTCTGGAGACGCGTCGTCGACTGACGCCACTCTTCCGCTTTCCCGGCTTGCGCTTTCGTTTTGCGGAGCTGAGTTTCCAGTTCGTTGACGATATCGGACAATCGTTGCAGATTCTGTTCGACGCGTTCGAGACGGCGCGTCGCTTCCTGTTTCTTCACGTTGAAACGCGACGTTCCCGCAGCGTCTTCGAGAACGGCGCGGCGTTGTTCGTTCGTGCTCTGAAGGAGCGCTTCCACTCGTCCTTGCTCGATGATCGCGTACCCTTGCGCGCCAAGTCCGACCCCGCCGACTATGTCGCGGAAGTCCTTCAAGCGCGCCGATTGACCGTTGATGAGATATTCCGATTCGCCGCTACGATAGACGCGGCGCGTTAGGTGAATCTCGTTCGCGTCGAGGGGAAGAAGACGTTTCGTATTATCAAAAGAAATGGTGACTTCCGCAGAACCAAGAGCTTGACGCGCCGCCGAACCGTTAAAAATAACGTCCGTCATTTCGTCCCCGCGAAGACGTTTGGCGCTCTGTTCTCCCAACGCCCACTTAATCGCGTCGACGACGTTCGATTTGCCGGAGCCGTTGGGCCCGATCAACGCGCAGACGCTCCCGTCAAGATCGATCTTGGTGCGGTCGGCAAAACTTTTAAAGCCGCGCAATTCGATTGACGTGAGCATGACGAGACGATTCCATTTTAACGAGACTATTTAAATTACGGGGACACGCGCCCTTTCTGAAACTATAAATTTTTTCTTAAAAGAAAGCAAGACGAACCCGTTGGAGTCACGCCGTTTTTACGTCTTGCGCCTTCTCCGAGCGGTAGAAGCGATTGGAGACGACCGTTTCCGCAATCAAGAGCGCGACAAGCAGGAGCGCGAGGATGAAATAAGGCGCGTCTTCTCCCGATTCGCGCGCTGATTCGAGTTCTTCCGCTGTGGAGGAAAGATCGAGAGGACGGTATGGGAGCCCTTCGAGAAGTTTGCTCCATTCCTCGGGGGAGCGTCGCGACATGTCGGATTCGGAGCCCGGCGCCGCGACCGCGAAGACCTGATCGACGCTTTCGCCCGCGCTATTAGGAGTCGTCTTGACGCGACTGACGCCGAGCGTTTTAACCCCCGGAAAGCGGATTTGGCGGCGTTGAGCGTCGGTCGGCGTCGTAATTTCCGCGCCTGAGGGTTCATAGATTGTCGCCGTCGCGGGGACGTCGGCGAGTTCCAGCCGGAGCGTAGCCGCCTCTCCCGGCCCGTAGTTGTAGATCGACGACGTCGTCGACGCGAGACGCCGCGCCATGCTGTCGACCAAAAGGATGAAGAGCCACGGCGCGTCCCCCGTCGCAAGCGCGTTCCAGGCGCCTTCCGTCGGCGACTCGACAATCGACGTCGCGACGGTGACGACTAGGCCTTGCCCCACGCGATTCTCGACAATCGCGGGATATTTTGTCGAATCGTCTCCTTGGTCGTCGACAAAGGACATGATCGACGTCGCCGAGGGGGATAGTTCGTCGAGATTCCAGTATTTTACGACGGGAGCCGCGTCCCAGGGGAGTCCTTCTTTGGCGAAAGGTCGAAATTGCGACAAAAGGGGCTCGTCGTAATGGGGCGCCGATAGAATGAGCCCATGAGGGGGCGCGACGCTTAATTTTGTCGGCTTGACGCCGAGGAGTTTGAGCGCTTCAGACGTTTGGAACGCGTCGATCGGTTTGACGGAGTTGCCGAGGAAAAGCGCGATCCCGCCGCCGTTATTGGCAAACTTTTCGAGTTTGTCGACGACAGACGCGTCAAGCGCGGGGGGATCGAGGAGGAAAATTGCGCGGTATTCTTCGAGCGCTTTGGGAGAGAGCGAGAGGAAATTTTTTTCGCCGTTTTGAGGAGAATACGCGGCAAGATCGAGTTCGAAGGGAGCGCGCCCCGTTTTGCGCAGGTCGTCGGGCGCGAGCGCTTGCGTGAGAAAGAGCGCTTTTTCTTTCGTCGGCGAAGGCGCGACGACTAGAATTTTCCAATCAGGCGCGACGTTGACGACGAAGGGACGCGCGTCGTCGAAGGAAAGCGCGTCCTGACCTACGACGCGCGCGACGCCGACGCAAAAGCCGACCGGAAGGTTGGGCACGTTGAAGACCGCGTCTTTCTTTTCACGACCTTGATCGAAATGAATCGTTTGTTTTTCGCGATAGAACGCGAGAGAATCTTGCTGAAGAAGCGCCTGCGCGTCAAGCGCGTTAGGGAGATCCTCCGCGCGGAAGAAGAGGATTTCGAGCGCGACGTCCCCTTCCTCCTGATCGACGCGTTCGAGCGTGACGTCGACGCGAAGGGACGTGTTTTCCGAAAGAGTCTCCGCCGAGGGCTCCGCGCCGACGACGGCGACGTTTCGCGCTAAGTCGTCCCCAAGATCGACGAAATAGAGCGTGAGATTCTCCGCGTTTTCCTCGGCGGCGCGACGCATTCGCTTCACGTCCCGATCCGGCCAGCTTCCCGTCGTTTGATCGGAGAGAACGTAGACTTCTTTGATCGGAAGGTCGGACGTTTTAACAAGTTCGATCCCCTCGGCGGTCGACGCGGCGGCGGCGCGTCCTCCGACGGCGACCGCCAGTTTGTCGAGACGCTCTCGCGCGGCGTAACGATCCGCTTGGAAGGCGTCCCCGGAAACGGAGCCGTCGACGACGGCGATCTCGCTTCCACGCGGGAGTTGATCGAGGATGGAGAGCGCGACGCCTTTCGCTTGGTCTAGGAGCGCGACGTTTTTGCGCTCGCGACCCATTCTCGGAGACGTGTCGACGACGATCGCCGCCGCGACGGGGCCGTTCTTCGTCCCTTCTTCGCCGCCGAGATTGGAGGGGGAACGCGACGTGAAGACGGGTCGCGCAAGCGCGCAACCTAGCGCGATCAACAGCGCGGCGCGAAGCGCAAGGAGCGCGAGACGTTTCACTTTGACGCGCCGACGATTCGCCGCGAGCGTCGCTTGCGCAAAGCGCAACCCTGAGAAAACGATCTTGCGCGGTTTTCCCTTGGATAGCAGATGAATTGCGATCGGGATCGCCGTCGTCGCGAGGCCTGCTAAAAATAGCGACGTGGTCGTAAATGTCATGCGTGAAACGCTCCTTCCTCATCTCGGGCTCGATCCGCCCTAACGGTTGAGAGTATACCTTTTTTTCACGTTCCTGACAACGCGATTTCGCGTCCAAGAAATAAAGAAGCTCGACCGCAAAGCACGGTCGAGCTATTGTCGTTACGCGTTACACGCGCGTTGAGCGCGAAGAATCGCGATCAACTCATTTATTGTCGTCTTTGACTTCGAAATCGGCGTCGATGGCGTCGTCGTCCGGCTTCGAAGCGCCCGCGCTAGCGCCAGCGCCAGGCTGCGCGCTTTGTTGAGCTTGCGCCTGTTGCGCTTGTTCGTAGAGCGCTTTGCTCATCGCGTGAGAAGCCTGTTCGAGTTCCGCGAAGGAGGACTTGATCTTGTCGACGTCGTCGGTCTTGCACGCTTCGCGCGTCTTTTCGATCGCCGCCTTGATCGCGTCTTTGTCTTCCGCGCGCAACTTCGCGTCATGCTCTTTCATAAGCTTTTCGAGTTCGAAGCACATCGATTCGGCGCGGTTCTTCGCCTCCACGAGTTCGCGACGTTTCTTATCTTCTTCCGCGTGCAATTCCGCGTCCTTACGCATGCGTTCGATTTCTTCTTCCGTCAAACCGGAGGATTGTTCAATGCGGATCTTCTGTTCCTTCTGCGTGCCGAGGTCTTTCGCTTTGACGTTCAAGATGCCGTTGGCGTCGACGTCGAAGGTGACTTCGATTTGCGGCAGGCCGCGAGGTGCGGGCGGAATTTCTTCGAGGTTGAACTGACCAAGGAGTCGGTTCGCGGACGCGATTTCACGTTCGCCTTGATAGACCTTAATCGTGACCGCCGTCTGGTTGTCTTCCGCCGTGCTGAAGACTTGCTTCTTTTCAGTCGGGATCGTCGTGTTCTTTTCGACGAGTTTCGTCATGACGCCGCCGAGGGTTTCGATACCCAAGGACAGAGGCGTAACGTCGAGGAGCAAGACGTCTTTGACTTCGCCCGCGAGGACGCCGCCTTGAATCGCCGCGCCGACCGCGACGACTTCGTCGGGATTAACGCCCTTGTGGGGCTCTTTGTTGAAGATCTTCTTGACCGTTTCCTGAACTTTCGGGATACGGGTGGAACCGCCGACAAGGACGACTTCGTCGATATCGGAGGGGGAGAGCTTCGCGTCGCGCAGAGCCTGCATGACGGGGCCCTTGGTGCGTTCGACGAGTTCGTCGGTCAAACGCTCGAATTCCGCGCGGGTGATGCGCATCTGGAGGTGTTTCGGGCCGCTCGCGTCTTGCGAAATGAAGGGGAGGTTGACGTCGGTCGCTTGTTGCGAAGAGAGTTCGCACTTCGCTTTTTCAGCGGCTTCCTGAAGCCTCTGCAACGACATCGGTTCTTTGCGAAGGTCGATACCGGTCTTCTGCTGGAAGTCGTCGGCGAGGTAGTTGACGAGAACGTGGTCGAAGTCGTCGCCGCCCAAGTGGGTGTCGCCGTTCGTGCTGATGACTTCGAAGACGCCGTCCGAAACTTGCAAAACGGAAACGTCGAAGGTGCCGCCGCCGAGGTCGAAGACCACGATCTTTTCGTTGACGCCCGCTTTATCAAGGCCGTAAGCAAGAGCCGCCGCCGTCGGTTCGTTTACGATACGCGCGACTTCCAAGCCCGCGATCTGACCCGCGTCTTTCGTTGCCTGACGCTGAGCGTCGTTGAAGTAAGCCGGAACCGTGATTACCGCTTTGTTGATTTTGTGACCAAGATACGCTTCCGCGGCTTCCTTAAGCTTGCGGAGCGTCTGCGCGGAAATCTCCGCGGGGGAATAACGTTTGCCGTCGATTTCAACGCTGACGTATTCGTCGGGGGCGCCTACGACTTTGTAAGGAACCATTCGTTCCTCGGCGCCGACTTCGCTTTGTTTGCGACCCATGAAACGTTTGATCGACGCGATCGTGCGCTTCGGGTTCATTACCGCCTGACGTTTCGCAAGCTCGCCGACGAGCTTTTCCGAATCGGTGAACGCGACGATACTGGGAGTCAGCCGATACCCCTCGGGATTCGCGATTACCTTCGCTTCTTTACCTTCCATAACTGCGACGACCGAGTTGGTTGTACCAAGATCGATGCCGATGATTTTTTCGCCTTGAGCCATGGTGAATCTCCTGTCTAATATTTTTTCCGAACGTCCCCCGATGAATTCACTAAACGCTCGTCGGAGGCTTCGGTTTTAATCGTTCTTTGGTCTCGCGCTTGAGGTTCTTTCCGAAACTCTCGCGCTCGGTTGCCTTTTAACAAAGCATAAACGACGCCAATCAGATTTTTTGATTGGATTTTTCTCTAAAAATTTTTTCAAAGCTAAGAAAGAGCCTTCAATCGCTTTGATAAACCCCTGTTTTGAGGAAAGTTTTAATCTCGCGTTTTTTAATACATGATTCGCGGCGTCGAAGTCTGCCAATTTGACAGAATATTGAAAAAAGACGCGCCGTCATTTTATTGTGAAGTCCCTTTTCTCTTGTTTATTAGGGGTTTGATAGTACAATAACGCTTATTAGCCGAGGGAGCTTCTTTAGCAAGGCTCTACTTTAGGGGATACGACAGGTCCATGAGGACATTCGCGACGTTTTTAAATAAAGGACGTTACTGATGAAATACCTGATAACGGGCGGCGCCGGTTTTATTGGTTCGCATCTGACAGAATACCTGTTGGATCAGGGGAACGAGGTGGTGATTGTCGACGACCTGTCCACTGGTTCGTGGGAGAATTTGCCCCGATCTGAAAAGAATCCGAAATTCCGTCCGTTCGTCGCCGACGCCGCGGACGTCGTCCTCATGGAGCGTGAAATTCGCGACGTCGATTTCGTATTCCATCTCGCCAGTTCCGTCGGCGTTAAATTGATCGTTTCGCGCCCTGTCGACTCGATTCGGCGCATCGTTCATCAAACGGAAGTCGTCGTCGATCTCTGCGCGAAATACCGCAAGCCGGTTCTTCTCACGTCGACGAGCGAAACATACGGAAAATCGGAAAGCGTCCCCTTCCGCGAAGATATGGACGTTTTGCTGGGCCCGAGTTGCAAAAATCGCTGGTCCTACGCCGTTGCAAAGCTCCTTGACGAGTTTTATCTCTTAGCGCACCGCGAACAAACGGCCTTGCCCGTGTATATCGTGCGACTTTTCAACGTCGTCGGACCGCGTCAAACCGGTCATTACGGCATGGTTTTGCCGCGTTTTATCGCCGCGGCGCTCAAGAATGAACCACTTCTGGTTTACGGCGACGGTTCTCAAACGCGTTGCTTCTCCTCCGTGCACGATATTGTCAAAGGCTTGGCGGCTTTTGCGCAAACGCCGGAAGCCGCGGGGGAAGTTGTCAATTTGGGCGTCGATAGCGAAATTTCCATTATTGACTTGGCAAAACGCGTCGTCGAGCTCTGCCAATCTTCTTCGGAGATCAAGACGATTAGCTTCACGGAAGCGTACGGCCCAAACTTTGACGATATGCAGCGACGGGTTCCTTGCCTCGATAAGGCGAAACGACTTATCGGATGGAATCCCGCGCATTCGTTGGACGATATTATTTTGGAAACGCGAGATTGGATGGTGGAAACGGGCAGAGTCTGAGTTTTTCACCCGTTCGATTCTCCTTAGACAAACTCGTGGCGTCGCGCCGCCGTCGGTATGCGCGGCGCTTTCACTTTAAGGTGGTTTTATGTTTAAAGTTGCTATTTTAGGCGCGACAGGATACACGGCTTTGGAACTGCTGAAGCTTTTGCGTCGTCATCCTCTCGTCGAGGTGGTCGCCGTGACAAGTCGCGAGAACACAAGTCCTATCGCGAAGGTTCATCCCTCTTTGACGGGCCAGTACGATATCTGTTGCGAAAACCTTGCTCCAAAAGATCTCGCGCCGCGCGGCGTCGATACCGTTTTTAGTTGCTTGCCGCACACCGCCACCGCCGCCGTTGCCCCCGAACTCCTTGAACTGGGGATGAAAGTCGTCGATTTCGGCGCCGATTACCGTCTCAATAACGCCGAAGTCTTCAATAAGTGGTATAACGTCGTTCATCCAGATCCGGAAAGACTTCCTCTCACTCCTTACGGGCTCCCCGAGCTTTTCCGCGATAGGATTCGCGACGCGAAACTTGTCGCCAATCCGGGATGTTATCCAACGTCGGCGATTCTTCCTCTCGCGCCCCTTCTAAAGGGCGGATTTGTTGATCCTTCCGACATTATCATCGATTCGAAGAGCGGCGTTTCCGGAGCCGGTCGCAAACCGAGTCTGAAAAATCTCTACCCCGAATGCAACGAAGCGATTTCCGCATACGCCGTCGGCGCGCATCGTCATACCCCCGAGATTGAGGAAGTCTTGACGACCGCTAGCGGATTTGACGCGAAAGTGATCTTCACGCCCCATCTGACGCCGATGGATCGCGGAATTTTGACGACGACCTACACGCGTCCTCTCAAAGACGCGTCGCAAGAAGAACTCTTAGCGTATTTGCGCGGCTTCTATAAGGGAGAACCCTTTGTTCAGGTCGTTGACGAGCTTCCGTCGACAAAAGACGTCATTCACACGAATCGCTGCCACCTGACGGTGCGACGCGTCGGCGCGAGACTCTTGACGATCTCCGTGATCGACAACCTTATTAAAGGAGCCGCGGGAGCCGCTGTGCAGAACTTCAATCTTATTCACGGTTTGGACGAGACGACCGCGCTGATCTGATTGGCCTAATTTCAAAGTTTAATGATAAAAAGTCGCAGGATTTTTACTTCCCGCGACTTTTTTATCGTTATATAATAAAATTTATTGTACAATAAACTCCTCTTGATTTTTAAATCTCAGTGTGTATAAATGTAACCGTGTAACCGGGTTGACATGATTGTGTGAGAACTTTGGCTTTTCTTACATTATACGTTTTATTGTAGACGAAGTTGTTGCGCAACATGTTGAACATTGGGAGAAATACTATGAAGACACACGACAGATTGCGAGGTTTTACCCTCGTCGAACTCCTGGTGGTGATTGCCATTATCGGTATTTTGATCGGTTTGCTCCTTCCGGCGGTTCAGGCCGCGCGCGAAGCCGCGCGACGTATGCAGTGCACCAACTACCTTAAACAACTCGGGTTGGCCGCGCAGAACTTCCACGACGTTCAAGGTTTTTTGCCGAGCGCTTCGAAGCAAATCGTTTATCAAAAATACTCCAACAACAGTACTTATGGACGTTTTTCCGGACTCAGCGTCATGTTGCCTTATCTCGAACAGACCGCTCTTTACAACGAGCTCATCGACGATATCGAAGGAGGCGCCTCTCCTTGGACGCGCGCGGCTGATCGCGCCGTCTGCCAGATGGTCTCGTCCTTCCTTTGCCCCTCTGAAGGAAATCAAAAGACTGCGAGCGGGGAAACCGGTAACGCTAACTATCGCCTCTGCCGCGGCGATATGCCTCTGAACTGGGACTGGTATGAAGCGCGTTCGCCTTTCGGAAACGGCGAGAAAATACAAATTTCGCTCAGCGCCATTACCGACGGTACGAGCAATACCATCTTCTTCAGCGAAGCGGTCGTCGGGTCTGCCAATAAAGACCGTATGGTTAAGGGCGGCGTCGTTTTGCTTCGCGGCAACTTCAACAACGGTCACACGACTAGTTGGTCTAACTTCTATTTCACCCCCGCTGTCTGCGCCGCGGCTCGCGGTTCCAACGGCGAAATTTCCAGCTCTTACGAAGTCGCCGGTACCAATCGCATGCGTCAAGGCGAACGTTGGGGCGACGCTCAAGACCTTTACACCCTCTTCTGGACGATGCTTCCTCCGAATAGCCCGACGTGCGCTATCGCCAGTTGTGAAGACGGGACGAAGGTCTCCGCGTCGAGCTATCATTCCGGCGGCGTCAACACCTGCTTTGGCGACGGTTCCGTCCGCTTCATCAGCGATACGATCGACTGCGGCGATCAGTCGAACGACTTCTATGATCTCGTTCCCAATAAGGAACGTCCTCAGGACTATGGCGGGAAGTCCGTCTATGGCGTCTGGGGCGCTTTCGGCACCATGGCTGGCGGAGAAACCGTCGCTCTGTGACGTGATTGAAAAAGAGGCGTCGTCTTGCGCGGCGCTTCTTTTTCAAAAAAATTTGGCGAATCCCTCTTAAATACAAGAGGTAAAAGGTATTTTTTGAGTTTTTTAAAGCTGTGAAGCTCGACTTTTCTCGTAATATTGTTTGTGCTATTGTACTTTTATTTCACAAGGTAGAGACTAGTTTGTATTTCACGTAGAGATGCCTAGCCCTTACCGTCACTAGTTGTTCACAGGAAATTCAGACATGGTTTCATTTAATCGAAAAGGGTTTACCCTTGTCGAACTTTTGGTCGTTATCGCCATTATCGGTATTTTGATCGGCCTTCTTCTCCCCGCGGTTCAAGCGGCGCGTGAAGCGGCGCGTCGCATGCAGTGTACTAACAATCTCAAACAGCTCGGACTTGCGGCTCAGAACTTCCATGACGTTAACGGATACCTTCCCAGCCGTTCGGGGCAGGCGCTTTGGAAGAATAATTCTTCTAAAAATGGTCAGTGGACCCGTTGGTCCGGACTTTGCGTGATGCTTCCTTATATGGAACAAAACGCTCTTTATCAAGATGTTTACGAAGAATTTGAAAACAACGCTACTCCTTGGAGCGCCAGTGAAGGACGTCCTGTTTGCAAAATGGTCGACGGTTTCCTTTGCCCTTCAGATGGTAATGGACGTACGACCACTTCTGAAATGGCTAGGACGAATTATCGTCTTTGCACCGGCGATATTCCGCTAAGCTGGGAATGGGACGAAGCGCGCTCCGCGTTCGGCGACGGCGATAAAAAGACCGTCAACCTTTCCGCGATTACCGATGGTACGAGCAACACTGTTTTCTTCAGCGAAGCTTGCATCGGTTCTTCCGCCAACGAGAAAAAGGTTAAGGGCGGTATCGTCCTCCTTTCAGGCAACTTCCACAATGGTCGTTCGATCACCGGCGCGTTCTGCTTTACCCCCTCCGTTTGTGCGGCGGCCCGCGGTTCTAACGGCGAAATTTCAAGCGCTTACAGCGTTGGAACGACGAGTGATCAGCGCCTTGGTATGCGTTGGTGCGACGCTCAGAATACTTATACCCTCTTCTGGACGATGCTTCCTCCGAATAGCCCGACCTGCGCTAAGGGTGGAAACGAAGACTACGCGATGGTCTCCGCGTCGAGTTACCATTCCGGCGGCGTCAACACCTGCTTTGGAGACGGTTCCGTCCGCTTCATTAGCGAAACGATTGACTGCGGCGATCAGTCGAACGACCTCTATGATCTCGTTCCCAATAAGGAACGTCCTCAGGATTATGGCGGGAAGTCCCCTTACGGCGTCTGGGGAGCTTATGGTTCCGCGAGCGGCGGCGAGACCGTCTCGCTCTGATAGCGTAACTTAATTAGCTTGCGTATTCGAGAGGCGCCGCGATTTTGTCGCGACGTCTTTCTGTAATAATAACGAATAACTTGGACTTCAACACTCTTACTTTATATGGAGATATATGATGACGTTTGCTAAAACTAGTCTTGTTGCTTGCCTACTTGCGGGTCTTGTTTGCTTCGCAGGATGCGGCTCCGACGACGGTCACCGTAAGGTCGCTGGAACGGTCACGATGAACGGCGCCCCCGTCGAAGGCGCTTCGCTCATGTTCTACGCTCAAGATTCGACCGGAGAAGGCGGCGGCGGAAAGACCGACTCCGCTGGTAAGTACTCCATTACCGCTCCTAGCGCGACAAAGGGTGGACTCTTTCCCGGAACATATAAAGTGACTGTCGCGAAGTATGCCGACGTCGTCGATGAAGATCAACAAGCCTTTGACAATGGCGAGATTACGTACGACGAACTTCAGAAACGTAAAGCCGCCAAAGGAACCTACGCCAAAGCGGAAGCTTCCGAACTCTTGACCCCCGCGCAGTATTCTAATACGAACGCCACGCCGTTGACCGTTACCGTTACCGACGATCCGAAACAAAACGTCTTCGACTTCGATCTAGTCGAAGAATGATAAGGAGACGTATAAGCTTGAATTCACGGGTTTCCTCTTTGCTGAGTAAGCCCGATTTCTTTTTGTTGAAGGTTGTGTGTTGAGCGCTATTGCAGAAAAGTCGAGAAAAAAAGAAAAATCCTCTTGTGTTTCTGAAAGGCTCGGTATACTTATATCCGTTGCTTGCAACGAAGCGCTTGAAAGCAACGAGATCTTTGAAAAAAGAATGGAAAAGGTGA
>CAVGEG010000017.1:0-16720 GCA_963628165.1 Paratractidigestivibacter sp.
GGATTGAACACGATCGGCAACTGGTCCGACGGCCATATCGCCCAGATCGCGAAGACCCCTTACGTCGCGACCGTCGGCACGAACGCCCCGAGCATCGAAGGTTCCTCCGGATACTGGGGCAAATTCATCGACCCCTTCGATCCGGCGTTCCCAGTCGGGATTCGTAAAGCGTTGGAAGCGCAGCAGGAACGCACCGCCGAGGATCCATACTGCATCGGCTACTTCGTCGACAACGAAATCTCCTGGGGCGAAAAGGGATCCCTTGCGCGCGCGTCTCTCGTCTCCCCCGCGAAACAAGCGGCGAAGCAGGCGTACGTCGACTGGCTGAAGACGAAGTACGAGACGATCGAGAAGTTCAACGCGGCGTGGGACGTTCAGGTAGAATCGTGGGATTGGCTCCGCGCGAATCCTCTCGCGACGCCTAAAAACGACGCGGCGACCGCCGATTCCGACGCGTTCTATTCGGTTATCTGCGAAAAGTACTTCGCCGAGATCGTCGCGGCGATTCGCGAAGTCGCGCCGAAAAAGCTCTACCTCGGTTGCCGTTTCGCGTGGACGAACGATTTGGCGCGCGCCGCCGCACAGAAATACTGCGACGTCGTGAGCTACAACTTCTATCAGCGCGAAGTCGGCTCCTTCAAGCCCGTCGAAGGGGAAGACAAGCCGGTCATGATCGGCGAATTTCACTTTGGCGCGTTAGATCGCGGCCTCTTCCACACCGGTCTCGTGCCCTGCAAAGATCAAAACGACCGCGCGAAGGCGTACGAAAAGTACGTGACGAGCGCCCTGAGCAATCCGTGGATCGTCGGCGCGCACTGGTTCCAGTACGGGGATCAGGCAACGACGGGTCGTTTCGACGGCGAGAACTACCAGATCGGCTTCGTCGACATTTGCGACCGTCCTTACGCGGAAACGATCGAGGCGTCGCGTCGCGTCGGCTACAACATGTATGCAACGCGTCAAAAGGAAGCGAAGCGCTAATCCGGCATAACGCTAGAAGAATCGACGCTTCATCGCAAAAGACGCTCCCGCGTTGCGAGAGCGTCTTTTTTTAGGGGGAGTCGTCGAGATAAGGACAAGCAATAAAAGAACCCCGAAATCGATGGGAATTTCGAGGTTTTGTACACCGCCGATAAGATCTTGGCGAATAGCAAGAACGTCACGGGGCCAGAAGGAACCAGCGATATCGCGCTTGGCGACGGCTGGCGGACCCAACCGACCTGGAGTTCTCAGTCCTTTCGATGTCGGATCTTGGATCGCATTCGTCTCTTTTTACGACCGAGCTTACGTCGTCCTTTTCCCGTTTTTTTCGTTCCCACGTTTATCTCCGTTGACTGTGTCAAGAGTCCCGCGAGCTGCGAGACAAGTTTATATGAACCAGGAACCCGCGTCGAAGCGGATTCCTCCAAGGTACGTTGTCGCGCCATTAAACCAATAGCGCCTTGTATTATACCAATAAACAGCCCCAATAAAAGGGGGCGCCTTCCTAAATGTTCTCTTTTTTTGAAAAAAGAAAAGGACGGCAAAAAAAAACCGATCCTTCAAGATCGGGTGGCAAGCGCGCTACGCGATATTCGCGACGTCGCTCAGTTGTTGTTCTTTTGGAGAACGCCCGCTTCGACGAGTTTGTCGATCAGGTTCTGCATGCTTTGAAACATGGAAAGGAAGCCTTGAGGCGGCATAATGACGCGTTCAGACGGTTCCGGCTTCGGAGATTCGCCGTCAGCGGCGGGCTGAAGCGTTACAAAATCAAAACGAACCATATTGCCTGCGAAATGGATCTGGCCAACGCCGTCGGCATAGATTTCTTTTTTCATCTTAGAAACCTTATCTACTCTAACTGTTAAAAAAGTGCAGCCGTCACGTCGCCCGTGTCGCGCTGTCGATTCGTCGCCTACCATGCTCCGAACCCTAGCCTATAATTCGGCCTTACCCCCCGCGTCGCGCCACTATTTTTCGCAAGAAATTTCCCTTTCTTTTCCCCTCGCGGTTAATTCGCCCTCACAAACCGTTTATCTTCGCTAAAACGCGATAAAAAAAGCCTCGCGGTCACCGCAAGGCTTTCTCTTGTCGTCTACGAGAAGATCAATAGGAGTCGATTCCGAGGATCTCGTCGAACTTGATGCGCTTCTCCAAGAGGTGGTTCTTGAGGGAGTTCGCATCCGCGCCGACTACGTCGCTCGTCGCGCCCATGCCCATTCCGCCGCCGGTCATACCGCCGTACATGCCACTCGCGCCTTGCGAGCCGTTCTTTACGAATTCCGCCATCTCGGAGAACTCTTTAACCATCATGTCGAGATTCTCTTTCATCTCCTTCTCAGCGTCCTTGGCGTCGTCGAGCTGCGCCAATACGCCTTGACCGCCGTTCTTCACGCCCTTGACGGCGCGTTCGATCGAATCAAAGCCGTAGAGAATACGCGCCGCGATCGCTTCAAGGCTCTTCGCGTTCTGGATATTTCCAGATCCGGTCATACCGCCCCCCATCATTCCGCCGCCAGACATGCCGCCCATCGAACTGCCACCCATCGCGCCGCTTCCGGTCGAAACGCCCGACGCCGCGCTGCTCTTCACGGAGTCTCGAACGATTTCCGTGTCGATGTAGCTCATATTCTCCGTGCAGAATCCGCGCGCAAGAAGAATAAGGGATTTCGAAAGATCGAGGAAGTCGTAACCCGCCGCGGACGTCAGATCCATATCGCCGATCGCGCGCGCCGCAAGGCAACGAACTTCGAATTTCTGCTTATCGTCGTTGATAATATTCTTGAAGAGATCGAGAGTTCCCGTTCCGCCGTTGACGCCGTCGGGAGTTTTGAACGCCGCTAGCCCCTGAACCGCCTTCTCTTGGAACCATTCGTAGACGTCTTCACGCAAACCCTTCTGCTCCGCGAATTTCGGATCAAGAATCTTCACGAAGAGGGATTTGACGTTTCCGCGCATCTTGTCGTCCTTAATGCCGAGTTCGGCATGACGCACGAGACCGATGAGTCCCGCGAGGCGCACGTAATCGGGATAAGGCTTCTTATCGGAGTTGACGAGAGTCGCGAGAGGAGCGATCGCGTCGGCGCAGGGAGTCGAGGCGCCGCTGCGGTCGGCGGCGGCGGCTTCGTCGATCGTGCCCATCGCCAGCGCGGCGTTGAAACGACACGCGGGGTAGCACGCGTCGGAGGACGCGTAGCTGTTGAGCGCGCTGATCGTTTCGGAGATGAAAGTCTTCTGCGCGTCGTCGGCAACGGAGAGGACGTCCTGCTCAAGCTCTTGGCGGTATTTGACGAGATCTCGAGCGTTGGCGCGAACCGTCCATCGCGCGAGATAGTATTTTCGGAGGAAATCCTTAATCTGAGCGGAGTCGCCGCTTCCGATAATCGACGTTTTTTGCGCGGCGAGAGAATCGTCGACCGTCGCTTCCTTAAACTCCTGAGAGAAGGCGGAGGCCGTCGCCAAGAGACAGCACGCCGCCGCGACAAGCGTTAAAAAACAACAATGTACGCCGACCGCGAACGCGCGACTTCCGAAAGATGAGGTGTGTGTCATGGATTTCTACCGTTCTCTTATCACCACTGTTTCCAACCCGCTCGAGGCGCCGAGCCCCGACGATACTTATTCTCTTATATCATAATCGCCAGCGGCGCGTGGCGTCAAGGGTTTTCTAAAAAAAGAAGCGCTTTTCAAAAAATTTCGCCGCTTACAACGACTAGGAATAATCCAACGCGACGTCCTTATTTTTGCGACTCTTCCAAATACCCGACGACTTCTGAAAGGGAGCCCAACACTCGCGCCGCCATCCCCCTATACTCCGCGCTCGGCTCCTTCATATCCGGCACGCAGATCACCGTCATGCCTGCGTCGCGTCCCGACAAGATCCCCGCTTCGCTATCCTCCAAAACAAGGCAATTCTCAGGCTTCTGCCCCGCCTTCGCGCACGCCGTCAAATACGCGTCCGGAAAAGGCTTGCTCCTCTTCACTTCCTCGCCGAAAACCCGCGCGTCAAAAAGATCCCAGAGACCGTGCGCCGAAAGGATGCGCTCCGCCCTCTCCCGCGTGCTCGACGACGCTAGCCCCACGACGTAACCCATCTCGCGAAGATATGCCAAGAGATCGCGCGCCCCCTTCTTGAGAGGAACCCCCTCTTTCATATATTCCCACTGACGCTTTGTCACAAACGCACAACCCGCATCCAGCGTGATCGGCAGCGAATATCGCTCGATCAAACGACGCATATTCGCTACCCCCGTGCGTCCGCTATAGTCGCGCGCGTACTCCTCCACGCTCAGCGTATGCTCATATTCCCTCAAAAGGTCGCAGTCGACGCGATACGCGATCGGCTCGCTGTCGATGAGAAGTCCGTCCAAATCAAAAATTACCGTCGTTATCATTCGCATTCCTAAGCGTTGACCTTAGCTTCTCCGGGCGCCGCGCAAAATCTGAACCTCTTGTAACCGCTCCTGCCAATCGAAGACGCGCGTCTTCATTCCATTCTCGTTCGCCCAGCGCTGCGCGTAACTATACGGCGCGACGACGAGCGTCGTCTCTTTCCCGAACGCCTTGCGACCGATCCTCGTCACTCCGTTGGGGATCACGATCTCCTTCAACCGCGGGCACTCGGCGAACGCCCCCGCGCCGATCGCGCGAAGCGAATCGGGGAGGATCGCGCGACACAAGTTGAAGCATTCGTAAAACGCCATATTCTCGACGCGTTCGATACCTTCGGGGATCGCCGCTTCGGTAATCGACGGATCCCCCTTGAAGACCGCTTCGCCGACCTCGTCGCACCGGGAATTCTTATATCCCTTCGGGACGTAAAAGACGTTCGCGTTCGCGGCGGGGTCGGCGTTTCTCGCCACGGGCGCGGGGCTTCGACTTGACGCGCCCGACGTCGCTCCCGTCGCGCGTCCTGGGCTCCCTAAGACGCGGTAACGGCAATCCGATTGTCCCGCCGCCCACTTCTCCGCGTAACTCCCCGCGATGACCGTGAGCGTCGTCTGCGCAGAGAAGGGAGACGCGCCGATATGCTTGAGCGAACTGGGCAAAAAGAGGGTCGCGAGAGCGTCGCAGTCGACGAACGCGGAGTCTTCGATTCTCTCGATTCCGTTGGGGAGGGAGACGTTCGACAGCTTGCGGCACGCTTGAAACGCGAGGGATCCGATCGTCAGGAGTCGACGCGGCAACTCGACGCGCGCCAGATTCGCGCACCCTTCGAAGGCGCAAAAACCGATCGTCTGCAACTCGCGAGGAAAGGTTGCCGTCTGGAAGGAGCCCCCTTGGAAAGCGCGCGCGCCGATCTCGACGACAAGGCGCCCCGCGACCTTCGACGGAATCTTCAGCTTCTCTATCTGCGTCGACGCGATCCCCGTTATCGTCGCGTCTTCGCCACGTTCGATCCAGTAGAAGGAGCCCCAGCTATTCCCCGCGGGGGTAGGCGTCGGTGTTTGGGACGCGTTGGAAGAGCCGGAAGCGCTCGGGGTCGATCGAGGTTTATTCGACGACGGGACGACCCTGGTTCTTGCGCCGTTCATCCGCGCCCATTCTTCCGCGTAACTTCCCGTCGGAACGACGAGGCAGGTATTTTGCGAGAACGCGTCCGCGCCGATCGACGTCACGGCGTCGGTCAGCGTCAGCGTGTAGAGTCGCGGACAATTGGCGAAGGCGCGCGCGCCGACCGTCGTCACGGCGTCGGAGAGGACGACCTCGCCAAGGAACTCCGAATCTTCAAACGCGGCGTCCGCGATCCGCGTCACCGGAAAGCCGTTGATCGTCTCGGGAACGACGACGCGCGCCGTACTGTCGATAATCGGGGAATCGTCCTTCTTTTGGACGTAGCGCGTCACGACGATTTCATGGAAATTCGACTCTTCTTCGGCCTCTTCCCCTTCCCCCGACTTTTCGCCATTCGCGGGGCCGTCCTCTTCCCCTTCTTCTTCGCCCCAGAAGCGCCAATAGAGGATCGGATCGGGAAAGAAGGTTCGCGCGTCGCGCAGTAGCCTTCCCCATTTGATGATGACGCGCACTAAGGTCATCGCAAGGATCGCGACGAAAACGACGGAG
This sequence comes from Paratractidigestivibacter sp., assembly GCA_963628165.1. Classification (GTDB taxonomy): domain Bacteria; phylum Planctomycetota; class Planctomycetia; order Pirellulales; family Thermoguttaceae; genus RUG369. Next base: position 6,043 of record CAVGEG010000017.1, read on the forward strand.
AAGAAGAAGAAGGAGAGTTTCGCCAAAACGCCGTATCCTTCGGTGAGCTCCCCGCCCCAGCGACAAATCGCGACGATCGCCGCCAAGTCGATCGGGAGGCTCACGAAGAGAGAGATCAACCAATTCTCGGCGTTCACCTGCGACGACTCTTCACGCATCAGGAACGGCTCTTTGACCCCGACGTTCTCAGGATCTAAAAAAATGTCGGCGCGTCCCGACGCGGAAGGGCCGCTCGTCGGTGGGTTGGAAAACGTCGCGTTCTTCGTCTTCGCCCGATGTTGAGACGATTTAAAGAAAACGTCAAAGAAGGCCTTGATAACAGGCGTCGCCCAGCAGAAGAGGAGGCGGAGCGTCCTTCCGAAAACGCGCCCAGTATCGTCGACGGGACGCGCCGCCGTGGACGGATCGGAGAGGGCCAAAACCGTCTTGAAGATCGTCGAGATCGGGAAATAGACCAGGAACAGCAGGGCGCCCAAGACGAGATAGAAGAGCGCGCCCTCGACTCTAGACAGCACGGCGCCTAAGAATGCGATCACGATCCAAAAGAGCGCGGCGCTAAGAGACGCGTCGCAAGAATTTTCATTCTTTTTTCCAGCCATCGAAATATCTTCTCCTCGCTAAGACGTCCAAACCAACCTTTTTGAACAACGGGCGCGTCTCCCATCCACGAAGTCGCCGTCCTTATCAGGCGTTGCGGAAGCCAAAGGTCGATATGTACTATAACGCCGCGACGCGTCAAGGAAAGGACTCGCGCGACTCGACTCCTAAAAAGAGGGGATCGTCGACGCCGCGCCCCTTCACGCTCAAAAGCGCGGGTTTATACTGAAAGGACGGTCGCTATTCATTATCGCGTCGACGACAAGTCGCTTCGGCGCGTTCCCATACAAGGAGATCGACGTCATGTCGCGCAACCCCGTAAAATACTCCCAGCTTCTAGCCGAATCCCTTCGTCAACGCGAACGACCCGACGGGGGCGAACTTCCGCGTCCGCGTCTTCCGCTGGCGATCACAGGGGTGACGGGAGTGGCGGGTTACGCGGCGCTTGCATATTTGCAGGCGCGATTTCCGGGGCAAGTCTTCGGCGTCGTGCAGGAGTCGGACGTCGACTTCCCCGCGCCGGATCTGATCCGTTCGAATCTTCGCGATTACGACGAAATCGAACGTTTGCTCGACGAACGAAAAGTCGCGGCGATCCTCGACTGCGCGGGGAACTGCGCGCTCAAGGCGTGCCATCTTAACCCGAAGCTCGCGCGGGATTTGAACGTGTCGATCGCGCGGAATCTGGCGCTTTACGCGCGCAAACGCGGGGTACGTCTCGTACATCTCTCGGTCGACCAGGTCTACGCGGGGCGTCCGCGCGGCGGTTTTCGGGAAGACGAGCCGCCGACGCCCGCCGCGGCGTACGGCGAAACGATGATTCAAGGAGAGGAAGCGGTCGCGGAAATCGATCCCTACGCCGTGACGCTCCGAATCTCGATGCCGATGGGAATCTCCTTCAACGGTCACGCGGGGGCGATCGACTGGATCGCGGGTCGTTTTCGTCCAAATCGCCCGGCGACACTCTATTACGACGAGGTTCGGACGCCGACGTACGTCGACGAAATGGCGCGCGTCTTTCGCGAATTTCTCGCCAACGACTACGCCGGGCTCCTCAATTGCGGGGGGGCGCGCCAAGTCAACCTTTATCAGATGGCGCAGATCATCAATCGCGCGGGGGGATTCGACGGGGAGCTCCTCTTCGGGATGCTGACGGAAGAGTCGTGTCCCGTGCCGCCGCGGGTGCGCAACTGCTCTCTCGATTCGAGCAAGCTTTGCGAAGTCTTGGGACGCCAACCCTTCACGCCGTGGCCGGGTCTTCCGGAGCTCGTCCCCGACTCGCGCCAATGGCACAAAAGGCGCCGCCCCGACGAACCGGGCTCGACGCCGTACATGAACAGAGTCCTCGGATGCTCCCCCGCGCTCTATGCGTCGCGGGAAGAGTATCTCCAAAATCTTCTCTAAACCGAGGGTTACTCGACCGCCTGTCGCGCGCGCAGGACGAAGTTGTCCGCCCCGCGATCCTGACACGCGAAGATGATCCTCTGCACAAACCCCATCGGCAAGTCGGCGTCGCCGCGAATGACGATCGTGACGTCCGCGGGCTGAACGCGTCGCAGGGTGTGAAGGACGTCGAGTTCGTCTTTTAAGGCGCCGCTGAACGAGGAAGCGCGAACGTCTCCCATCTCTAAGGCGCAACGTTTCGAACCGATGACGATCGTCTGGTCGGGAAGAATCTGGAGCGTAATCATCTCGGGGGGCGCCGCCTCGGGAGGCTGCGCCAACTCGCTTTTAGGAAGCGCGATTTCTTCATGCTGCTCCGCCTGCGAAAAGTTCATCACAAGCGTAAAGAAGGAGATGAGGAGGAAGACGATGTCGATCATCGACGTCATATTCGGTTCCGTCGGCTCCATCGTAACGAGCGCGCGTTTCTTTCTCATAATGTCGTCCTCTTACGGCGCGTAGGTCTCTTATTTCGACGGTGAGAAACGACCCATGAAGGATTCGCTCACGACGGCGACTTCCAGAATGAGTCGCGCGAGTCGATTTTTGAGAATATCGTAGGCGGCAAGCGCGGGGAGCGCGATCGCCAAACCGATTTCGGTGGTGAAGAGGGCGGTCGCGATACCTTCGGCGAGCTTTTGAGGGGAGGGAGCCGCGCCGCCGGACGCGATCGCTTGGAAGGACGCAATCATACCCACGACGGTGCCAAAGAGCCCGATCATAGGCGCGATGTTCCCGATGAGCGCGAGATACCCGAGCTGATGTTCAAGGCGCATCGATTCGGCCTGCGTGACGTCTTGCATCGCCTGCGACGCTTTTTCGTACCCCGAGGGCATGCGCGCCAAACCGGTGGAGAGCGCTTGTCCGAGAAGAGATTCGTCGTCTTTCGCGCATTCGTACGCTTCCTGGAAACGGTTTTCATCGATGAGCTTTCCGAAGTCCTCGACGAGGTTTTCCGGGACGATTTGCGAGCGTCGCAAATTCACGATACAAATAACGACGAGCGCGACCATCGTTATGGAGAGGAAAGCGAAGACGATGGAGAAGAACCATCCGAGGGAGCGGAGCATCCACATGAGGTAGTTGTCGCTCTTTTTCGAGTCTCCAGCGTCTCCTGCGTCTCCAGCTTCGGCGGCCTCGGCTTGCGCGGCGGCGTCGGCGGCGACGGCGGCGGGAAGATCGGGAGCCGCGGCGGCGGGTTCAGCCTCTTCGTCGAAGGAGAAATCGTCCTGAGCGCAAGCGCCACGCGTGGAAAAGGCGCACGCCAACGCGGCGAGGAAAGCGATGAAGACGCAAGTCTTCGCCGCGTGAGAAAACGTTTCCCGGATCAAAAAGGTGGAGCGACGTCGAGTTATGAACATAGCAAAGCCTCTCAAGATCAACCGTCCGCACAAAGGGCGGACGCTATTTTAAAGGACGGCGCGCCTATCGCGGCGCCGGGTCGACAAGGTCGATTAAGGTTGTACGTGGAATCGTTCGCGCAGGCGGCGATCCGTCTCGATCGCGCGATCTTCGCGTCCGAGCTCCTTCCAGACGCCGACGAGCGCCTTGAGCGCGGCGACGCGTTCCGTTCGCGCCGCGGGATACAGAAGGTCGACGTGAAGATACGCGACCGCGGCCTCTTGCAAACGATCCGCGGCGACGCTCACGTCCCCGATCGCGTTGTAAATACGCGCGTGTCGAAGCGTCGCGTCGTCCGGCGTCTCCGCCAAGAGCGCGTTCAGAAGCGCGAGAGCCCCCGCGTGATCGCCCTCCTTCGAGGTCGCGCGCGCGACTCCGATCCGCGCCTCAGACTTCTCAACGTCGAACGCGTCCATATCGACGACTTCTTGGAAATACGTCTTCGCTTTTTCCACGTCGTCCGTAGCGAGCGCCAGGCGCCCAAGGCCGAGTTTGCCGCGCGCCTTCACCGCGTCGGAGTCCGCTTTAAGGAGCGATCCGTACGCCCCTTCCGCGCGCTTGAGAAAGGACTCCGCGTCCTTCGGCGCGCTCTGCGAGTACGCGTAGAAGGCGTCCCCGAGGAGACGGCAACCTTCGTAATAGTGATAGCTCGTCGGATACTTCTGAACAAAACGCGTCATCTCCGAACCGCCCGTCTTGATATCCCCCGCGCCTAAAAGCGCGAGATTGACGGTCGCGTACGCCTTAAACCAGGCGGCTTCCGCCGCGATGCGCGGCATGGAATCTGGGTCGACGTCTTCGGGCGCGATCCCGTTGAGCTTCTCAAGCGCCTCTTCGTAATTTCCGACTTCCGTCTCGACCCGAACCGCCGCCAGCTCCATCGGAGCCGCTTCGTACTGCGTCCAAAGGATCCGTTCCGAAGGAATCGGGTTCGCGTCCGGCGCCACGTCTTCCGACTCGCAATTGATCGCGACCCCGTTGGGATCGACGCTCAAAATCTCCCCTTGCGCCGTTCGCTCTTCTATGACGCCTTGCGCGTTCTTCTCCCAATACCGGATCAAATCGGCGGCGCGCGCGGAAGCGGGAAGCGCGACGACGCCCAGAAGCGCGACGAATCCCGCCGTCAAAGTAGCGAGTCCGCGCCGACTAGCCGCGCCCGCGCGCGACTCGACATGCTGTTTCGCGTTCGTTATTCGCATCGTTTCACTCGCTCGTTACTTCTTCTTCGTTAAATCTTTCGGAGACGCGACGCCGCGCAATCGCTGAAGCGCGCGGTACGCGTCGTTAAAATACTTCGCCGATTCGGGCCCGTTAAAGCCCGCGTGCATCTGCGCGAGACGTTCTAACTCCATCTCCGCGTTCTTCGCCTGCGTCTCCTTTTCATTCGGATCCTTCAGAGCCGAGACGTAACGGTATCGAACCCGCGCCTTCGCCTTGCACGCGTCGAAATAGAGCTCCTTCGCGCGTTCGTCCTTTGAACCCGCCGCGCCGAGACGCTTCATAAGCCCGTTCCATCCCCAGATCGACTTTCCGTCACCCGTCATCGAGAGGGTGTAGTATTTCGAATCGGAGCGCCCCCACGCTTCGAGGAGCGTCGCGGCTTCCCACTGCGCGTCGACGTAATCGGGACGTTTCTTCAAAAGCGCGCCAAGGTTCTTATACGCGGTCGAATATTTCCCTTCGTAGCGCAAAATCTCGCAGACCTTCAAGAGGACGGCGACGCGCGAATCGGGAGAGGGCGCGAAAGTCGGATCCGCGTCGATCTTCTGCACGAGCGTCTTGTAGACGTCGCGCGCCTTCGCGAAATACGGCGCGGCGGCGTTCCATTCCTCCGCCGTCTTGCCGCGTAGCTCGCGACCAATCGTCAAATACGCGTCCCCGACCCAGCGGAGCGCGGCGTAATTCGACTCGTCCGCTCGCGTCGCCACGTTGTCGAGGAACGCCGCGAGCCCCTTCGACGCGTCGAGAAGTTCCGCGCGCTTCGTTTCGTCCCCCGCGGTCGCCTGATTCTTCAGGAGCGTCAAACGTTCCTCAAAGCGTCGACCGAGCGCGAGATAGACGTTTGTGAGCTTCTTCCCCGAATCGGGGGAGTTCGCGGCGACAGCTTCGAGTTTCTTCATCGTGGCTTCCGCTTCGTCGAGTCGCGCGGGATCGCTCCCTTGAACGAGGAGCATCGTGGAGAGCGCGGCGATCTTGAAGGAGTCGTTGACGAAAGAGGGAGCGTTCCCTTCCTCCGCGCGCGTTAGGAGCGCCATCGCGCCGATTCGCGGGTGCGAGAGCCATTTCTCCGCGTCCGCGTACGCGCCCTGCTGAACGTAGCTTTGCGCTAAGAGATACGCCGAATAGATCGCGGCGCCGTCGTCGTCGAGTTCTCCGGAGTCGGTCGTGATCTTGCGTTCGAGACCGTCGTAGAGGTATTTTTGCGCGGCGGCGAAGAGCTTTTCGGGGGAATTTTCGTCGGCGTCTTGCGCGGTTTCTTGCGCGTCGTCGCCCTGATCGGCGGCGTTCTCCGCGGTCTGCGCGGCGTTCTTCTTCGACGCGAGGCTCCATAGCGCGCGCCCTAACGTCAGCTCGGCGGAGGCGCGGCGCGGCGAGCTTTCCGGAATCTTTTCAAGAGCGGCGACCGCCCCTGCAATATCCCCCGCCGCGACCGCGTTTTCAAGCTCCGCGACTATCGCTTCCTGCGCGATGAGCGAATTCTCGTTCTCCCCCCACGTCTCTTTGATGAAGGCGGCGTAATCCGCGACCATCGCGTCGATACTCTCGGCGCCCGCGGAGTTTTGCGAGCGCGCTTCGCTCTGGATCGCCTGAAGCGCCTTGAGCGCAAGGACGCCCCCCTGCTCCGCCTCGGCGCATTCTTTCGCGCGCGCGACGCGATCCCCAGCGACTAACGCTTCTTCATAACGTCCCAGATAATAGGCGACGATCGAGTATTTGAGAAGGATCTTATTCGTTTCGTCGCGCACGGCGGTCACGTTCGCGGCGCTAAGACTTCCGCGTTTATCGGGTCGAACTTCCTTCGCGCTCATATCGAGAGCGACGCGAAACGCCTCGAGCGCGGCATGCGCGGCGGCGTCAAAGTCCTTCTGCGCCTCCTCCGCAAACTCGGGAGACGCCGTATCGCGCGTCGTTTTCTTCTCCGCGAAGAGGGACGCGGCGCGATACGCTTCATTGACCGCCCCGTCGAAGTCCCCGACGACGTTCACCGAAAGCTTCTCGACGTCGAGCCCCTGGAAGAGCTCGTCTTGTAGGAGCGATTTCGCCAGCGCCGCTTCCTCGTCGCGACCATTCGCGACCGCGCCGAGAATCTTGCCGCTCGCCAAAAGGAGCTTGTTCACGCCCTTCTTATCCCCGACGTTCAGCTCTTTATAGACCGGATCGCTCGCGTCGACGAAGACCTTTTTTCCCGCGTCCGCGTATTCGCCGTAATTCGCGCGACGCGTCTTCTCCAGCGCGAGAAGCGCCGCCCCCGCGCGTCGTTGGATCGCGCGTCCCTCCGCGCTCTCATAAAACGACTCGAGAAGCCGCGCGTCGCGCCACGCGCGATATTTCTGCACAAGCATTATCTGCTCGACCGCGCCGCCCTTTTCTTCGACAATCTGCGCGTACAGTGATAGAGAAAGGGTCTTGAGCGCGTAAAACTCCTGTTCGTAAGGAAGGACGTCGATCTCCGAAAGGAGCGTGAGCGCGTCGTCGTCCTTGCCGAGTTCATGATCGATTTGCGCCTCGTAAAGCCGCGCCTTAAACGCGATCGGATATTGCTGATACGCGGAGAAGATTTTTGCGAATCGAGAAGCGGCCTGGGCGAGTTCGTCGTTGCGCTCCGCGGAGCCGACGGGATAGGTTCGCGCGATCTGAGCGCGCGCGTTCGCATAGCGCATCATGAGGTCGATATGGGTGGCTTGAGCGCGCCGAGTCGCGTCGGGAGCGTTCGCGGAGGCGGATTCCTGATCCTGATCGCGGCTCGCCTTGAGACGTTCGGTCGAAATCTTCGACGCGATCGCGAGGCTCTTCGACGCGGTCGTCAAACGGACGCGTGCCTGCTCTAATTTATGGGTTCGCGTCTCCTCCGACGCGCCCTTGCGGTTCGCTTCCGCGAAGAGGGCGTCGGCGCGGCGCGTTTCGATATCCGCCGTTCCGGAATTCGCTTCGAGCGCATACTTCCCTGCGGGAGATTTCTCGAGATATTTCGCAAACGCGTCTTCCGCCTCGTTCCACAACGCGTCACGACGCGCTCCCGTCGCCTTCGCCGCCTCTTCAAAGGCCGCCGCTCCGATTCGATAGTCGAGCTCGTCGTTGAGCTCAGGGGGCGCGGAACCGTCGTTTTGCAACTGCTTAAGATAGACGAGCGCGACGTCGTCGTAACCGCGCGTCTTGAGCGCGTCTAGAAACGCCGCCCAATCTTCAGCGGCAAAAGAGCGCGACGCGACGAACATCAACGCGCAGATAAGCGCCGACGTCGCCAGGCGAACTCGCGCGCGACCTTTCTTTTCTCTTCGCTGCGTTCGATACATCTTCTCTCTCTATATGGAACGTGGACTCTATAGGAACGTGAATAGGACTGGATCAATCCAACCTTAATCATACACAAATTTCTGACAAAAATCAATTCTCTTTGAGAGAAACTCACCGAAGACGCGACAAGTTCCTTTTCCGCGCCTTTTTCGAAAAAAATTCGCGTCTCACCGCGTTGCCGATATAATGAAAAAATGAAACCGTTCCCGTCGTCTCGTCTCGTCCCCAAACGAAAGGGTCTCGCCATGCCAACGCCAGTTCGCCGCCGCGTTCTTTTAGCGCTTTGCGTTCTCTTCGCCATCCTCGCCGCGCCGCGACTCTTTGCGGGGGAACTTTCCCAGCCCGACTACTCTTTATGGCGCGAAGACGGGTTCCCCTTCCAAGCAAATCGCGACGTCTTCGCGCTCCGCGACCTCTGGCGGACGCTCGAGACCGCGCCCGACGCCGCGCCATTTGCGCGCGCCGAGACGATCCAGCTCCGCGCCCAGGGGCCGAAATATCGCGGCAAGCTCCTCTCCTTCAAAGGGCGGCTCCTGCGCGTCGACCGCGTCGAGATTTCCGACTCCGAGCGCTTTTACGATCTCTGGGTTCTACTCCCCGACTCGAAGCGCGATCCGATTCGCGTTCTGTCGAAGACGCTCCCCGACGCGCTCGCCGTCGACTCCGCCCCCCTGCCAAGTCGCGCGGGGGATCCTAACGCGGAATATCGGCATGAAACGATCGAAGGAAAAGGAATTTATTATCGGGCGACGAGTTACGACGCGGGTGAAGATCTCCTCACGACGCCGACGCTCGTATGCTTCGATTTTCGCGTCGCGGAGTCGGCGTCGGTCGAGTCGACGACGAACGCGGGCTCCGGGGGGCTTCTGATTAAGATCGCGGCGATTCTCGCGCTGGGCGCGCTTTGGTTTGCGTTTCGCGGAGGGCGCCTTTTGAACGGACGGAAGAGGAAGATCGCGGGGGCGATCTTATGCGTGTGTAGCGGCGGTTTTGGGGCGCTTTTTGGTCAGGAAAAGGATGATGAACCGAGAACGCCGCGCGACGAGTTTTGGAGCGTCGTCGCGGGGACAAGCGCGGAAAATTGGAAGGCGCAACTGGGGGAAGATAGTCCTCGTCTCGACGCGGAGACGGACGCGGGGCGGCTCCGGAAAGAGACGGCGCTCGGGGTTCTCGCGCGGGGTGAGAGGTTGCTGAGCGCGGACGCGTTGCTGGAACGGGGCGCGGAAGAGGCGCGATGGGTGAGAGGACGCGTCGTACGGATCGAAAAGATCGCGCTCGACGCAGAGGAGAGGGAGCGCGTCGGAGGGTCGGCTCTCTATCGGGCGGAGCTCGCGACGCCGCGCGGAGAAGACGCGGGGAAACGCGCGACGCTTTATCTGACGCGACTGCCGCGCTTCGCGGCGCCGGACGGCTTCTTCGACGCGTCGCGGGGAGAGGCGAAGGGGGGCGCGGATCCGGAAACGCTGGGGGTTGGCGAGCGCGTCGCGGCGCTGGGGATCCTCTTCGGCGTGGAGGAGGGTTCGCGCGTCTATCTTGCGACGCGTCTGGAATGGCGACCGGAGGACGCGCCCCTTGGTCGCGCGGACGTCGATCTGGGCGCGTTTGAAGAGACGCGCGTCTACCCGCGGGAAGCGTATGAACGGGAGAAAGATCCGGAGCGTCGTCGCGCGATACTCGAAGCGCTCCGGTGGCGGACGGAGGATCGTCGCTCCTTCTACGGATCGCTCCGGGCGTACGCGACGGGCAAGATCAAGGACGCGCGGGAGGGGGTCGACGAGGTCGCGCTCTTCAACCGTCCGGAGTCGTGTCAGGGTCGCCGCGCGCGCCTAAAGGGATGGGTTCGTCGCGTGAATATGATCCTTGTCGACGACGCGGAAGTTCGCGCGACGACGGGAATCGAGAAGTATTACCAGCTCTTCTTCTTCACGAACGATTCCCAAGGATGGCCGATCGTCCTCTGCGCGCCGGATCTCCCGGCGGGGCTTGAGACGGGGAGCGGCGAAGGGTATCGGCGCGAGATCGAGATCGACGGTTTCTTCTATAAGACGTGGGCGTATCAATCGTCGGCGCCGACGCCGGGGACGGAGGCTTCGGCGGAGGTCGGCGACGTGAAGAAATGGACGCGCGCGCCGGTTCTCGTGGGTCGAGTCGTAAGCGTCGCGTCGGGAGAGGACGAGGGGGAAGCTCCTAAAGCGCCGTGGAGCGCGTCGGAACTCTTCGCATCCTTCGCGATCCTTGCGGTCGCGTGGTTAGCGCTACGTCGCCGGATAAGGCGTCCTTCACAAGGTTAAAGGAGGGTAGGAGGAAACGTAGCGTTATAGATGGGAAATGAATAACTGTACAGAATTTAAAATTAAAAAATATTCCTATCTTTCGTATTTTCTTCAGTGTTTCTCCCTTCGACGTTCTTGACGCGGGGGGCGTCGATTGTTACAATGGCGCGACACAGATTCGTTTCTAAAACGATCTGTGTGAGCGGAACTTATAGGAGCCACGTGATCCTGAGGCTCCATTTTTGTTTAAAACGTAAGGATGAATTACGAATGAAAAAAACACTGCTGGCGCTCTTTGTCGCGTTTTTGGCGATAACGGGTCTAACGGCGTCGGAAATCACCCCTCAGGGGATGGAACAACTCAAGACCGAGTGGCTTTTCCAGTGCGACGACGAACCGACCTTTGAAAAGGCGAAACAAGAGATCGGCTATGCGCGCGACCTCGCCGA
>CAVGEG010000017.1:16730-42277 GCA_963628165.1 Paratractidigestivibacter sp.
CCGATCGTCTTTCCGATCTTGACGACGCCCCCGACTTCGACGAACAGCTCGCAAAACTCGACGAGCTCGAAAAGAAGATCGACGGCGCGACCGAAACTCCCGAACTCGCCGAGGAGCTTTACCTCGAAGTTCGCAAAGTCAAGCGCGATATTACCTTCATGAACCCTCTTATCGACTTCGATAAGATCGTCCTCATCGACAACCCGTATCCGAAAGGAAAGCCGGGAGACGCGACGGACGAATGGGGACACGAAGCGCGTCACCGAAACGGCTTCATGGCCGAACCGGGCGGAAAGCTTCTCATCGTCGGTCTGAATCCCGGCGGCGAAGTCGTCGACGTCCTCAAGGATCATGAAGGTAGCTTCTGGCGTCCCGACCTTTCGTACGACTGCAAGAAACTCCTCTTCTCCTTCCAGCCCAAAGGCGACAAGTCCTTCCACCTCTACGAGTGCAATCTCGACGGTTCCGAATTCAAGCAGTTGACCTTCGGCGATTACGACGATCTCGATCCGATCTACACGCCCGACGGAAAAATCACCTTCTGCTCCAGCCGCCAGCACTCTTACGTCCGTTGCATGCCGATGACCCACTCCTTCGCGGTCACCCGTTGCGACGCCGACGGTAAGAACATCTACGTCGTCTCCGCCAACGGCGAACCGGAATATCTCCCCTCCATGATGAACGACGGTCGCGTCATCTTCACGCGTTGGGAATACACCGACAAGGCCCTTTGGCGCGTCCAGTCCCTCTGGACCATGAATCCCGACGGCACTAACCAGCAGACCTTCTACGGCAACCAGTCGACTTGGCCCGACGTCCTCACCGAGGCCCGCGCTATTCCTAATAGCTCCAAAGTCATCTTCACCGCCGTCGGTCACCACGCTTGGTTCAACGGTTCCATCGGCATTATCGACCCCACCGCCGGCTTGAACTATCCCGACGGCCTCGACCGCGTCACCCGCGAAGTCGCGTGGCCTGAAGTCGGCAACGGCCCGACCGATCCCGCTCCGAAAGTCGATTATCACGAATCGGGCAAGATCTTCGCCTACAAGACTCCTTATCCTCTTAGCGAAGAATACTTCCTCGTCAGCGCGCGCGAAGGCGGACACCTCTACAGCGGAGCCGACAACGGTTGGTTCTTCCGCCTCTACCTCATGGACGTCTACGGCAACAAGGAACTTGTCTATCGCGGAAACTACAACGCCTATCACGCGATTCCCGTCGTCAACCGCGAAGGTATCTACCCCGTCAAGCCTGACGTCGTCAAGTGGCCCAAGATCGGCGTCGGCGAAAAGCCCGCTCCTGGCGAACTCTACTCCAACAACGTCTTTGAAGGCACCGAAAAGTATCCGGAACTCAAGAAGAACGGCAAGTACATCCGCGTCATCCAGATGGATCCCAAGACCTACACGACGTGGAACAAGACGGTTCAGCACGACGGTCCCGCCGTCTCTGTCTTCCAAGCGGACGGCGTCAAGCGCATCCTCGGAACCGTTCCGATCGAAGAAGACGGTAGCGTGAATTTCAAAGTCCCCGCGGGCGAAGCGATCTTCTTTGAAATGCTCGACGCGGAAGGTCGCGCCATCCACGTCATGCGCACCTTCACCAGCGTCATGCCCGGCGAACGACGCGGTTGCACCGGTTGCCATGAATCTCAGCTCAACACCCAGGCGAACGTCGCCGCAGACGGCGCTCAAGTCGGCAAAGCGGTTACTCGTCCCGCCAAGGATCTCGAACAGCCCAGCTGGGGAACCGAAGAATCGATCTCCTATAAGCGCTTCGTACAAGACCCCGTCGTCGAAAAGTACTGCATCAAATGCCACGGCGATCCTGATAACAAAGCCTATCAGACGATCAACATGACATGGCGTCCCTCCACAAAGGGGTGGTGGGCTTGGGTTCATCACCGTCCCGACGACGTCAGCCCCTTCTACGAACCATACATGACATTCGTCACCGGCGACACCCCATGGGGCGGCGCGAAAGAGCGCGACGAACGCAACGTTCCTAAAAACATCGCCGGCCTCTTCCTCGTCGAAGCTTACGGCGCCAACGATCCAGACAACCTCAAGACGTTGCCCCCGTACTCCGCCTACTCCCCCGTCAGCCGCCTTGCGCACAACGCCCTCTCCGGCGAACACCACGGCGTTAAGGTCGAAGGCGAAGCCCGCGAACGTCTCCTCGCATGGATTGACGTCAACGGCCCGTACCTCGGCGACGAAGAAATCCGCGCCATGTACGATCCCGATAGCGTCGCGATCAACACGGCTCCGAAAATCCGCCCGCGTATCGCCACCGCGCCTAAGATCAACCGCTTCGATATCCGTCAAGACGGCGACACCAGCGCCTTCTTGCCGCCTCTCAAGCTCCTCCCCAACGCCGATCCTAAGTTCGACCCGAACAAGCGCGTTCAGGACGCTCAGCTTGAAATCGCTCTCACGGAAGTCAAGAACGACAACCTGAAAGTTGAACTCGTCGCCGCCAACTACGGTTCCGAAAAGGAAGCCGAACGCGTCGACGTTCTTGAAAAGCTCAAGGAATACTTCAACGGAACGCGCGTCATTCCGCTCCCCGCGGGCAAGAAGTACAACGATATCTTCGGCGACCCGATCTACGGAAAGGTCAAGACCCTCCGCATCGCCTATCGCATTAACGACGGCGACGTCATCCACACGTCCTTCAATGAAAACCAGACGATCATTCTCCCCAAAAAGTGAAAATGACCCGCTCAGGGTAATCTAAACGCCAAAGGCGTCTCGAGTTTCTCGAGACGCCTTTTCTTTTGCTCGCGCGCGCTGATCGACGACTTGCGTAGGGTTCGCGGCGCGGCGACTCTCTTCCCCATTCCTATCGCCGACGTCGTCTTTTCTCTCAACGAGTTCTATGGCCGTTCTTTTACCTTTTAACGAGTTCTGTTCCTTCCAGCTCTTGTCATCCGCCCGGCACGTTAAACGCATACCGACGCGTTTTAAAGCCGCTTGAAGGCGCGTTCAACTTCGAGGATCGACAGGACAATAAAAAAGGCGTCCGAGTCGAACTCGAAACGCCGCGTTGATTCAAAGAACGTCGCGTTCCATTAGAGCGCAATGCGGAGCGTTCGGATCATATCGAAGAATTCTTCGTCTAGAGGCTCGTCGTCGCGAAGCACGGCGCGATAATCCTTATAAAGGCGTTCCGCTTCGACGCAGTCCCCGATCGCGCGATCCTTCTCGCAACGTTCAAGGAACGCCTGGATCCGTTCGTAGTAGAGCTCCGTCAACGCGCGGAAGTTGTCGTTCACCCAACGCTTCACTAGAAATTTACGACCTTTCTCGCCGCCGCATCCTCCACAGCCGCCGCATGAACCGCAACCGCAGGAATCGCAATCGTCGTCGCAAGAACAGCATTCGTCCCCGCAACCGCAGTCGCATTTCTTGCCGTCCTTGCCGCATGTGCATTCCTTGCCTTCTTGGCAACCGCATGCGCAATCCGGGCCGCAGTCGCATTTCTTGCCGTCCTTGCCGCATGTGCATTCCTTGCCTTCTTGGCAACCGCATGCGCAATCCGGGCCGCAGTCGCATTTCTTGCCGTCCTTGCCGCATGTGCATTCCTTGCCTTCTTGGCAACCGCATGCGCAATCCGGGCCGCAGTCGCATTTCTTGCCGTCCTTGCCGCATGTGCATTCCTTGCCTTCTTGGCAACCGCATGCGCAATCCGGGCCGCAGTCGCATTTCTTGCCGTCCTTGCCGCATGTGCATTCCTTGCCTTCTTGGCAACCGCATGCGCAATCCGGGCCGCAGTCGCATTTCTTGCCGTCCTTGCCGCATGTGCATTCCTTGCCTTCTTGGCAACCGCATGCGCAATCTGGGCCGCAATCGCATTTCTTGTGATCGTGATCTCCGCAATGGCAATGATCGCCGCATGAATCCTCCGAACCGTCTTCTTTGAGAGTTTCGATGAGAGAATGGGCTATACCTCGCTGGAGCGCGATGGCGTGAGAGAGATCTTTGATCGTCGTCGTCGCGCTTTCGCGCCCCTTTTGAAGCGCCGCGCGACGCTGATACGCGATCGCGAGACCTTCCATCAGCGGGAGTTCTCCGGAATCGCCGAAGGTTTCGAAGGTATCGATAATGGAAGAGTAGAGTTTCTCGGCGTCGGCTTTGCGTTCGAGTTTCATGAGCAACTCGCCGCGCTGGAGGGTCGCGTCGAAGAGGTCGACGCACGCGTCTTGTTCGCCGAACGAGATCGCCTTCTGATACGCCGCGCACGCTTCGCGAAGCGCCTCTTCCGCGTTCTCCAAATCTTCCTTCGTGCGCGTCTGGGTCGCCGCGACGTAACCGACGAGTCCGTCCGCCAAATCGCGAATATACTGCGTCGCGCCGCCGTTGACGAGCGCGCGGTAGACGTCGATCGCATGGAGATACGTTTCGGAAGCTTCCGCGGCCTCAGGGGAATCGACGTCGTCTTCTTCGAGGATCGCGCGCAAGAAACTCGCTTTCGTCGCGTAGGTTTTCGCGAGATAGTAGAGCGCTTCTGTGTCCTTATACTCGGGCTTTTCCGCCATTGCGCGGAATTCTTCGGCGATTTCGTCGAGGGCGTTGAAGCTTTCAACGTGGTCGCCGCGTTCGAAGGCGATCAACGCGCGATTCAATTTGATCCCGAGAAGGTCGAGCGCGGCTTCCTTGTCGCCACACTCGGCGACGCGCGTATTCGCCTCTTCCGCGCGCGCGTATTCGTCGTCCGCCGCGTCGAGATCGCCGCTGTCATTCAGAAGGATCCCGTAATTCAAGCGTCCCGCGGCGACGCGCTTAAGGAGGGGCAGAGATTCGCCGAATTCGTCGTCGTATTCGTAATAGCGAGTAAAAGCGGCGCCGTAATCGTCGCAGGCGGCGTCTTCTTCCCCTTCCTCTTGGAGACGAGCGGCACGCGCCAAATAGCATTCGATCAACTCGTCGAGGAGTTCGCGCTTATTTTCCTCGTTCCGTTCTTCGTCGAGGGTTTCGACGAGCTCGTTGATGCGCGCGTTCGTCTGTTCCACGTATTCTTGATATTCCTTCAACTCCTCTTTGGAGAATCGGAAATCGGCGTTTTCTGCGTCGTCGTCATGATCGTCGTCTCCTCCGCCACAACCGCATCCGCAACCGCAATGAATCGCCGCCAACGCGCCGCAGCACGCGCCGACGGAAAGAGTGGCGGGCGAGGTCATGAAATCTACGAGAGCCTGAAAAAGAGTATGCGTCATATTAGGAACTTTCCCTTTTGCATTGCCGCGTTCGCTCCAGCAACGTCCCGTTCGCCCTTCGAACCAGGGACACGCCGCTATTGCGAACGCGCGACAGATTCAATGAATTATATATGATTAGTCGAAACAAACAAGGGAAACCGGGAGTCTAATGAGCTAGCGGTAAGCAAAATCGCCACTGTTAAACGCAAAGAAAAAATGTGTAAAAAATCACACGAAGTGTTGCCCCCAACGGATTTGGTCGATATGCTTATGTATGCGGATGGTCGAGACAATTTAACGTTGCTGTGAGATATTCCGCGACAAAATTATTCTCCTTAAAAGGGGAGGTAATCATGGCTTTATAAACGCGTAAGCGCGCTTTTTATTACTATAATTTTTTACAAAACTTCAGTTAATTTTGGAACAAGCAATGAGTAAGAATTCTACCCAACGCGGCTTTACCCTTGTTGAGCTTCTTGTCGTCATCGCGATCATCGGTATCTTGATCGGACTTCTTCTTCCCGCCGTTCAAGCGGCGCGTGAGGCGGCTCGTCGTATGCAATGCACGAACAACCTCAAGCAATGGGCTCTCGCCGTTCACAACTACGCCGATATTAACAAGCAGTATTTGCCCCTCGGCGCGACGATGGGCGACTCTATAACCCGCGTCAAAATCGACAAACGTTGCACCTGGCTTCCGCGTATGTACGGTTTTATCGAACAAGCCGCGCTCGCCCAGCAGTACGACTTCAGCAAGCACTTCTATCAGTATCCGAACAACCAGGAAGGCGACTCCAACCGCGATCCTCAGGCATGCGAAAGCGCTAAGTTCAGCATCATGTATTGCCCGAGCGACAAGGTCGACAATGAAATCGCTCCTTCCGAAACCTACGGTCGTTCGCGACAGAACTACGTCGGTTGCTTCGGTTACCACGCCTACAGCCATGGCGACGAATGTCAGTCGCAACACGCTCACCTTTACACGAAGTTCGACGGCTCCTGCTTCAAGCTCAGCAAGTTCGTCACCCTTGCGGAAATCACCGACGGAACCTCCAACACGATGATGTTCTCGGAAGTCCTCCTCGTCAACGGTACTGCTGACTCGGATAAGCGCGGCGACGTCTACAACGACGAACGCATGGGCTCCATGTTCTCGACGCTCTTGACGCCGAACTCCTCTTCTCCCGACGCCATGTACTCCGGCACATGTCCTGACGTCACCACGTCTGCCGGCGCGAGCGATCCTCGTCGTCCTTGCGTCGAAATTGCCTCCACCGAATACTACGCGGCGCGTTCCAACCACTCCGGCGGCGTCAACGCCGCGATGGCCGACGGCTCCGTCCGTTTCTTCTCCGATACGATCGCCGCCGACACGTGGAAGGCGATCGGTTCGACTCACGGCGCGGAAACGATTTCCGAATGATCTCTGCTAACATGACGGCGGAGCTCCTCGTTCCGCCGTTTCTCCCTGGATAAAAATGAAAGTCGAACGTATGAAAAATAAATTTCTCCTTCTCGCCGCTCTCTGCTGTTGCGCTCTCGTCGCGGTTGGTTGCAACAAAGGCCCAAAACTCCTTCATATCACCGGGTCGGTAAAGGTTGCCGACGAGACGGTCGACACGGGCTCAGTCACCTTTAAGTCTACCGACGGACAGGGCGCGGCCTACGGCGCTCCCATTAAGGACGGCGTTTTCGAAGCGGATGTTCCCGCGGGGGATTATAACGTCACCAGCATTGGCGGCAAAGTCGTCGGCGAATTCGCGCCCGATCCCCTCTATCCGGATCGAATGTCTAAACAAATCGAAGACTTCCCCGCCGTCGCCTTTACGGAAAAGATCACCGTGAAGATCGAGAAGAAGGATCAAGTCGTCGACATTAATTACACGGGCGAAGGAAACGTCGAGTGAGTCGTTTCTCTCTCCTGAACGAAAATCGAACGCCTACCAAAACGGTGGGCGTTTTTTCTTTTCCGCGCTTGACGCTTTCTCTCACTTCCTCTACAATAAGGGACGAACAAGCGTCGTGAGGTTCCATAGGAAGGAAGAGCCGCACCGCGGTAAAAGGCGAGCTGATCGACGTCCGTTTCACTCTGTAAGACAGGAGTTACTCATGTCTGTCAATTCGTCTCGACGCGCGTTCACGCTCGTCGAATTACTTGTCGTCATCGCGATTATCGGAATTTTGATCGGTCTTCTTCTTCCCGCCGTTCAAGCGGCGCGAGAGGCGGCCCGGCGAATGCAATGCACCAATAACCTGAAGCAGTGGGCGCTCGCCGTTCACAACTACGCCGACGTCAACAAGCAGTACCTGCCCCTCGGCGCGACGAACGCGTATACGCCCAACTCGGGCCTCAATATCGATAAACGTACGACGTGGTTGCCGCGTATGTACGCGTTCATCGAACAGACGACCCTGGCAAATCAGTACGATTTCGGCAAGCATTTTTATCAATATCCTAACAATCAGGAGGGAGAGAACGCGAGTCGCAATCCTCAAGCGTGCGAAAGCGCGAAGTTCAGCATCCTGTATTGCCCGAGCGATCAAGTCGACAACGAGATCGCCGCGTCGGAAACCTACGGACGCGCTCGATGCAATTACGTCGGATGCTACGGCTATCACGCCTTCTCGCACGGGGACGAAGTAAAAGAGGAACACCACGACCTCTACACGGTCTTCAAGGGCGCGGCGTTCAAGCTGAGCAAATTTGTAACCCTCGCGGAATTCACGGACGGAACGTCGAACACGATGCTCTTCTCCGAAGTTCTGCTCAACTCCGACGGTAAGGACGCGGATAAGCGCGGCGACGCCTACAACGACGAATGCAGCGCTCCCTTCTACGCGACGATCCTCACCCCGAATTCAAGCACGCCCGACGTCATGGGGAGCGGCAACTGCCCTGATATCACGGCGAGCGCCGGCGCGGTCAATCCGCGTCGTCCTTGCGTCGAAGTCGCGGGAAGCGAGTATTACGCGGCGCGTTCGAACCACGCGGGCGGAGTCAACGCCGCGATGGCGGACGGTTCCGTGCGTTTCTTCTCCGATACGATCTCCGCGAACGCGTGGACCGCTTACGGCTCCACTCAGGGAGCCGAAACCGTCTCGGAATGATCTTCATAACAACGCAGAGATATAGGAAGAAACGATATGACCTTTCAATCAAAAGCCGTCGCAACGCTCCTTCTCCTGTGCGGTTGCGCCATTCTCGTCGGATGCAATAACAAGGATCGCCTCTACAAGATCACCGGAACCGTCACGGTCGCCGGGGAGCCGATTCCGCAAGGAACGATCACCTTCACCCCCGTCGACGGAGTCGGACGCGACTGCGGCGGCAAGATCATCGACGGAAAATTCGAAGCGCAAGTCACCAGCGGCGAAAAGAAGGTGAAATGCATCGGCGCCAAGATTATCGGACAGATCGCGCACGATCCCCTCTACCCTGACCGCTTCACCAACGAGTATCAAGACTACCCGGAAGAGGTCTTCAAGGAAGAGATCGTCGTCGAGATCAAGAAGAATAAGCAAGTCGTGGACGTGAACTTCACCGCCGAAGGGATCGACCTCAACGCGCCCCCCGAGCACGAGCACGGGCATTCTCACTGACACGCGATAGGATAAAATAAGCGCGTCGATTTCCGGAAGAAGTCGGCGCGTTTTCTTTTTGGCTCTGGAAAAAAAGAGGGTTTGACGAAACTTGTCAAAAGACTGAGCCGATATAAGATAAAGTGAAATAGACGCCCGGCGTCGGGCGCAGTCCACGGAACGATAAGAGGAAAATCAATGCTGCGAGTTTTTAACACGCTGTCTCGAACGAAAGAAGAATTTCAACCGGTCAATGCGGGAAAGGTGGGGATGTACCTCTGCGGTCCGACGGTCTACAAGCCGAGTCACATCGGGCATATGGTCGGACCGACGATCTTTGACGCGATTAAGCGCTATCTCGTCTACTCGGGTTACGACGTGACGTGGGTTGTGAATATCACCGACGTCGACGACAAACTCATCGCGGAATCGAACGCGCGCGGAATCCCGATGAGCGCCGTTGCCGACGAGATGACCGAAGATTATAAGAACAACCTTAAAGCGATGGGGGTCGACACGATCGACGTCTTCCCGAAAGCGACCGATTATATCAAGAGCATCGTCGAGTTCACGCAAGATTTGATCGACAAGGGATACGCGTACGAATCGGAAGGCGACGTCTACTACGACGTCGCGAAGTTCTCGGAATATGGGAAGTTGAGCAACCGCACCCTCGAGCAGATGAGCGGCGAAGGGGGCGGCGCGGCGGAGCGCAAACGCTCTCCTTTCGACTTCGCGCTCTGGAAGTCCGCCAAGCCCGGCGAACCCTCTTGGGACTCTCCGTGGGGGAAAGGTCGACCCGGCTGGCACATCGAATGCAGCGTCATGAGTTGCTCGATCCTCGGCAAAACTTTCGATATTCACGGCGGCGGCCTCGATCTCCAGTTCCCGCACCATGAGAACGAGATCGCGCAAAGCGAAGCGCGAAACGGTTGCCCCATGGCAAAATACTGGATGCACAACGGCCTCATGCAGGCGTCGAACCAGGTCGGAAAGGTCGGCGGTCGCAAGACGCGCGACGCGGAAGCGAAAGAAGGGGACTACGCGTCTCAAGAGGCGGGGAAGATCAGCAAATCGAAGGGCGCCTCCGCGTTCCGCGACCTCCTCAAGAAGTTCAGCGGCGAACATATCCGCTTCTTCCTCCTCTCCAGCCATTATCGCCGTCCGATCGACTACAGCGAAGAGCGCCTCCAAGAAGTCGGCAAGGGGCTCGAGGGGTTCTATCGTTATTTCAAGCGCTTTGAAGAAGCGACGGGCCAGTCCTTCTACGACCTGAAAGCGGCGACAACCCGCGCCGAGGGAGACGCGTACGAAAGCGAAGCGCCGATCCCCGCTGAGTTCGCCGGAATCGTCAAAGGGTTCCGCTCCCGATTCCTCGAAGCGATGGACGACGACTTCAACACCGCGGGCGGCATGGCGGTCTTCTACGATTTCCTCCGCGCGCTTAACAAGTTCATCGAAGAGAACGGACTCGAAACGGAGAAGAACGAGGGCGCGATTCAAGCGCTCGTCGCGGGCACGACCGTCTTCAAGGAGCTGACGCTAACGCTGGGCCTCTTCCGCGAGCCCGTCGCGGCGGAATCGGAACAGAACGACGCGCTCGTCGAACCGCTTATGAACCTTCTCATCGACCTACGTCGCAACGCGAAGAAGAACAAGGATTTCGCGACCGCCGACGAAATTCGCAACCGCCTTAAGGAGCTCGGAATCACGCTCGAAGATCGACCGGGCGGCGTCTGCGTCTGGACGAAAGAATCCAAGTAATTTTATTAGAGAAGAAGGCCGCGCGTCTATCTGCGCGGTCTTTTTTAATTCATCTTTGAGACGAAATCAACGGGTCCCCGGAGGAAGAAGGTATGGCAAATGCAAATATCTAGTCGATTTACGATCGCGTTGCACGTCTTGGCGTGTCTAGACGAATTCCAGGGGCAAATTAAGCTCACGAGCGACGTTCTCGCGGGGAGCGTGAACGTCAATCCGGTGGTGATTCGAAATATCTTAGGGCGATTAAAGAGCGCGGGCATCGTGAACGTCGCGCGCGGCGCGGGGGGCGCGACGATCGCCAAACCGCTGTCGGAGATCACCTTTCTCGACGTTTATAACGCGGTGGAATGCGTGGAGGAGGGTCAACTCTTTCATTTTCACGAACGCCCGAACGAAGCGTGCCCCATCGGTCGGAACATCCGCGTCATTCTGGACGGGAAACTTCAGCGAGTGCAAGGCGCGATGGAACGGGAACTTGCGTCGATCACGCTTGAAGAGGTCAAAAAAGACTTCAAAAATCGGTTGTAATCATTGACATTACAATAAACGTGTATAAAATTCTCCTAACTGTTGTAAACATGACTACTACAATAAGGAGATTTCAAATGAGCGTTTATAGCAAGTATTTCGTTTCACGGGACGCGGCGCGTACGGAGTTGCACGACAAGCTTTCTCTCACGGGGGCGGAGGTCAGCGTGAACGCGCTTCCGGCGGGTGGGAGCGTTCCTTTCGCGCACGCGCATAAGCAGAACGAGGAGATTTACTGCGTGACGTCGGGTCGCGGAAAGGCGATTATCGACGGCGAGACGATCGAGCTGAGCGCGGGGGATTGGCTTCGCGTGGCGCCGGAAGGGCGTCGTCAGTTCTTTGCCGCGTCGGACGAAGGTATTTCCTTCATCTGCATCCAGGTCAAAGCGAACTCCCTCGAAGGATATACCATGACGGACGCTATTATCTGCGAATAACGCCCGTTTCCTTCTCTAACGCGCCTATAGAAAAGCCCCGGAACGTTCTCCAAGCGCGCCGGGCCCTTTTTTAGTCAGAAGAGAGGTCAATCTAAAAGGTTGAGAAGAGTCTCCTTGAATTCTTCGTAAGACCGACCGCGTTCCGCACAAACCTCGTTGACGTCAAACCAACGCATGGTAGACGGAGAATCAGTGAGAAAACGCAAGACGCGCAGCGCGTCTCCTAGGAGGATCGCGGAGGCAGACGACTGAACCATCTCTCGACAATTGCGCGAATTCGGCGAGCGTTCGGCGAGAAACGTCTTCTGAAAGAAAGACCGTTGGAGAGGCGTTCGCGTCATAAACGAAACCTTCAAGTCAGAGAGTCTTCAATAAAGAATAGAAAGGCCCGGAAGTTGAGTTTCCGGGCCGGATGTGCGTGAGGAGCGGCGCCTTACGCGCGTTCCTGGAGCGCTTTGATCAACTTCGGAACGACGTCGTTGAGGTCGCCGACGATTCCGTAATGCGCGATCGAGAAGATCGGCGCCTTCGGGTCGGAGTTGATTGCGACGATCTTCGTCGCGTCTTGGATTCCGACGCGGTGCTCCACCGCCCCGCTGATCCCGACGGCGACGTACAGGTCGGGACGAACGATCGTTCCCGTCTGTCCGATCATGCGCTCTTCTTCAATGTAACCGCTCTGAGTCGCGGCGCGCGTCGCGCCGACCGTGCCGCCAAGCGCCGCGGCAAGATCGTAAATCAACTTGAAGTTTTCACGACTTCCAACGCCCGCGCCGCCGCCGACGATAATCTTTGCGTTCTTGAGGTTCACCCCCGATTCGCGCTCGATTCGATCGATCACTTCGACCGCAAAGAGGGAGTCGTCAAACGCGATCTCTTCCTTAATCGTTTCGCCTTGGCGATTGTCATCCCATTCCGGCGCGGGGAAAACGCCCTCGCGAACCGTCGCCATCTGCGGCGCGTGATCCGGCGCGACGATCGTCGCAAGCATGTGACCGCCAAAGGAAGGTCGGCGCAACTTAAGAATATTCTTGTATTCCTTCTGCGTCTTAGGATCCTGATAATCGCCGATCTCCAGCGAGATGCAATCCGCGGTCAGGCCCGTCTCAAGCGCCGCGGCAACGCGCGGAGCAACGTCCCGACCAGTGGCGGAAGCCCCGTAAAGGACGATCTGCGGCTCATACTTCTCAATCAATGCGCGAATCGCGTGCGCATACGGCATGGTCGTGTAGTTCTTGAGCTTCGGATTCGTAACCAGGTAAACGCGATCGGCGCCGTAAGCGATCAGCGCGTCGGCGAGACACGCGACCGAATCGTCGCCCAGAAGGATTGCGCCGACCTTGACGCCGAGCGCGTCCGCAAGTTTGCGCGCCTTGCCGCACAACTCGTAATCTAACTCGCACAGCGACGCGCCATGTTGTTCTGCGAAGACCCAAACTTCGCCTTGGGGGTTGATAGTCGTCATAAGAATCTTTCCTAAGTCTCCGTGTTTCTTATTCCCTTGCGCGACGATTAGAGCGCGCGCTCCTCGACGAGTTCGGCGACAAGCGCCTTCATTCCCTCAAGGGTTGGTTCAAAATCTTTATATCCGCTCTTCGTCAAAACGATCGGAATCGCGTCGACGACCTTCGTCGGAGAACCGTTGAGTCCGCAACGCGAGGGATCGGCGTCGATATCGGCGCAAGTCCACTCCTCCAAGCGATCTTCGGGGGCGAGCGCGGCGCGGTCGGCGACCTCGGAAGGAACGCGCTTGTGCTTGTGACGCATGACCTTGATCGCGGCGAAGGGGCGCGGTTCGTTCGCTTCCGACAAAACAGACGCCAAGAGGGGCAAGGACGCGGTTACCGTTTCCCAACCCGAACCGGTGGCGCGACGCAACGTCGCCTTCTTACCGTCGACGTCGACGATCTGAACCATGTACGAAACTTGAGGAATACCGAGTCTCTGCGCGCATTCGGGGCCGGTTTGTCCCGTGTCTCCGTCGATCGCCTGCCTTCCGCAGAAGATGAAATCGAACTCGCCCGTCTTTTTGATCGCTTGCGAGAGGACGTAGCTCGTCGCCAAGACGTCGCTACCCGCGACGGCGCGATCGCAGACGAGAATTGCGCGATCGGCGCCGCGATACAGAGCTTCGCGAAGAATTTCCGCCGCCTGAGGAGGCCCCATCGAAATCACGGTCACCGAACCGCCAAAACGATCTTTGACTTCAAGAGCCGCCTCCAGCGCGTTCAAATCCTCGGGATTCAGAACGGTCGGCAAGGAGGCGCGATTAATCGTGCCGTCCGCGTTGAGCGCGTTTTCCGTTACGGTTGAGGTGTTGGGCGTTTGCTTGACCAACACGATCGAGCGATAAAAGGACACAAAATTCTCCTTCACTAAATACCAAGATTGAGACGGGCGCGCGCCGCGTTGGAACGGCGTCGCGACCGTCGGCTTATCGTCGTAGAGGACGGCGTCGCGTCAACGAGTCGCACGGCGCGTCGTCGTGGCGGGAGTCGCTTTCGTCGCGGCAGGCTTCGCGGAAGAAGCTTTTGTCGCGGAGCCGGTCGACGCTGGAGTCTTCGAAGAAGCGGCGGGAACGGCGGCGGACTTGGAGAAGACGTTCTGCAACGTCGCCGCCAGGGATTCGAGGCTTAAGTCGGTCGACGCGACTTTCCCGTCGCCGCCGATCAAGATCATCGTCGGGATTTCGCCGATTCCGTAGTACGCGGCCAAGGACGTCTCTTTCGCGTCGACCGTCGCGCGATCCGAAAGGATGATCCACGGAAGCTGATTCTTCGTCAAATACGCTTCCATATCCTCGAGTTTCGGATCAAGGTTGTAGCTGACGATCTCAAACCCTTGCGCGTGATAGAGATCGTAGAGCTTCTTGAGCTGTTCGTGATACTCGGCGCTCTGCTGGCACCAAGAGGCCCAGAAATCGACGACGATCACGCGTCCTTTGACCGTTTCGGCGTCGAACTTCTTCCCCTTCGCGTCGCAACCTTGCCATTCGAAAGTCGCGCCGACGAGCTGAGAATAACGGATCGTGCCGTCGAGCATCATGAGCGCGTTCTGCGCTTCGGGGGCGTCGGAGGCGGCGAGAGTCTTGCGGATCGGCGCCCAGATCTGGTCGGGAAGCTTCGAATTTTCGAGGTTCGCGGCGATCACCTGGACGGGGAAGACGAGGTCGACGGTCATGTCGGACGTCTCGGGATGCGCTTTGACGAAGGCGTCGACTTCGTTCATCGCCGCGGCGAGTTCCTTCGCCGTTCCCTGACGCTCGGCGATATCCGCGACGACCGCCTGGAGGTAGACGCCCGTGAAGGCGAGGGTCGCGTTGCGCCCGTCTTCGAGGCTCTGAACGCGCTTGTTATTCGCGAGCGCGTCCGCGTACTTCTTGAGTTGCGGCAAAATCGAGGAGTCGAGGGACGCCTGATAACAGAGAACCTGACCTTTGAGGGAAATCGCTTCCACAAAGTATTCGTCGGTCGGCTTGAGAGTCAAGATGCGGTCGGCGATTTGTCCGACCGTCTGGAGCATCTTGGCGACCCACGCGGAGTATTCTTTTTCCGATTCGAAAGCGATCTCGGTCGAAAGGAGCGAGGTCGCCTGCTTGACGAGTTGCTCGGGAGTCGCGTCCTTCGCGATCACAAATTCGGAACCGTCGGAAGAGGTTTTAGGCGCGGGAGCTTCAGCGGCGGCGGTCGTCGTCGCGGGGGTCGCGGCGGGAGTCGCGCTAGCGGCGGCTACGGCGGCGTTGGCGTTCGCGGCGCGAGTTTGTCCTGCGCGCAACCCGCGTCCAGTTCCAGTTTGTCCGTATGCGGCGGTTGAGGCCGCGATCATCATAGCTAAAGTCGCAAGGGCGACGCGATTTTTCATTCTCATCATACGATCTCTTCGTTCTATAGCGCTTGTTCTACGCGCCCCCGCGATCCGACCGTCGGTCTACGGAATGGCGCGTATGGTAGGATAGCAAAAAAAGCGCGTCGAGGGAACATGAATTTTTCTCAAGAAAAACACGGATCCTAGAGCGAACGAATTTCTTTCAGTCCACCGTAAAAATACCGACCTCCGCGGGGGGATACGAGCGTCTCTTCTTCGAGAGAATATCCGCCTGAAGGAGATCGAAGTCGAAGCGGTCGTCGGACTCCACGACGAAGACGGAGCCCTTCGGCGCGCGCTCGCGCAACACGCGCAGTAGCGCGAGCGTCTCCTCTTCGCGATCGACCCAGAAGTCGTACGGGGGGGAGACGAAGACGAGCCATGGGAGGTCGTGAGGGAGGGTCGCCATGGCGTGTGATTCCGCGGGATTGAGCGTCACCTCGCGCGTCGGGTCAATCGAAGCGTATTTGCGTCCCCAAAAATAGACGTCCGTCATGGCGAGGTTAATACGCGCCGCGACGCCGGGCTCTTTGCTCTCCAGGAGCTGGATATTCCTCTTCGTGACGCGCGCGGTCGGAAAATGAATCTCAAACAAGGTCGCCGAAGCGGCGCCTCGACTGATCGCCTCAAAGGCTAACGCGCCGGTGCCGGTAAAGAGATCGACGACGTGCTTTCCCTTCGCCGTCTCTCCGAGAAGATTGAAAATCGCTTCGCGGACGCGCTCCTTCATCGGGCGCACGCGTCGGTCTCCGCCATATTCGAGCTTCGTGCCGCGCAACCGTCCGCCGATAATGCGCAGACCGACGGAATCTCCGCGATTTCCCGGCTCGCTTCCGACGTTCTTATTGCGCTTCGAACGCTCCCTGCGCGGCTCCTGCTCCTGGGGACGTTCGATCCACCTATCGTCCCCCTTCTTGCGTCGCGACGCGCGGCGACGTTCTTTGAAGTTCTCCGAGCCCTTGTTCCAGAGATCGGCGTCGGGGCCCCCCTGCGCGTCGTAATAGGTCGCGGCGTCGGCGGCTTCTTGGCTCTTCTCCCCCGGCTTGCCGTAGCGCTTATAAATATCCGCGCTCGAAACGTAGGGAGAGATCGTCTTCTCCTCGGAACCCTCGTACAGGCCGCCGATATCCTCGTGTCGAATCTGATGGAACTTTGATTTTTTCACGGATTCTTCCTATTTTAATGACGTCAAGACGTAGCCGCCTTGAAAGCCAGCCCGTCGTTTTGTATAATATTCGCGCGACCTTGTAAGCGCGAAAGCTTGCCGCCGCTCAAGGCGAATGGACGACTCTCGAGTCGCTCCCATTCTGATTTTATCCCAAAATTCCCCGCGCGCCAGACGCCCTAGGGATCGCGTGGCAAAAATGCCGCCCCCGCGTCTTGCGCCCATTGTGAAAGCGTACGAATGAAAAAGCTACTTCTTCTCGCCGCGCTCGCATGTTCGACCTTCGCCGTCGGCGGCGCGCTCCACGCTCAGGACGCCGCGGCGCCCGCCGAACAGGCTCAGACCCAAGTGGCGAATCGCGAAGACACTCCCGAGTACAAAGCCTTTGCCGACGAAATGGTGAAGTATAAGGACGCGCTCAAGAAACTGCGCGGCCTCAAAGAAGCGTATCAGACCGCTTCCCCTGAAGAAAAAGACCGCATTATCTCGGAATTCACCCCCCTCGTCGAAGCCACGACGAAACAACAGAAGGGACTCGTGCCCCTCGCGCTCGCCGCGTATCAATCCGTGGACGGACAGAACTCCGAACTGCGCGCTTTCCTCTGCGCTATGCTTCAGTGGCTGACCTACGAACGCGAAAACTACGAAAGCGCCTACGAGATCGCCAAGGTCGTCATGCAGTATGCCCTTCCCGACACGAACGGCGATCTCCTTTACGGTTACGCCGCCTTCGCCGCCTTCGCGACGATGAATCTCGACGACGCCAAGGCGTGGTATAAGATCGCCAAAGACAAGAACGTCGTCGGAAAGTGCGACCCCGAAGATCAGATGCACCTCGCCTACAACATGGAAAAAACGCTCCCCGAATATGAGGAATTGTGGCCCAAGGAACAAGAAATTCGCGCGAAGGAAGCCGCCGCGGACAACCTTCCCCGCGTTCTCCTTCACACCACGAAGGGCGATATCACGGTCGAACTCTTCAAGAACGAAGCGCCGATCGCTGTAAACAACTTCCTCTCCCTCGTCCAGAAGGGTTTCTACGCCGACGTGCCGTTCCACCGCGTCCTTCCCTTCTTCATGGCGCAAGGAGGCGACCCGACGGGCACCGGCGCGGGCGGTCCGGGTTACTGCATCAAGTGCGAATGTTATAAGCCTGACGCGCGCAATCACTTCCGCGGCTCCCTCTCCATGGCGCATGCGGGCCTCAACACCGGCGGTTCGCAGTTCTTCATGAACTTCGTCCCCACCCCCTTCTTGAACAAGAAGCACACCGTCTTCGGTCGCATCATCGACGGTATGGACGTCCTCTCCGACCTACAACGCATTGATCCTGAAAAAGAAACCGACGCCGCGCCCGACAAGATCCTCGAAGCGAAGATCCTTCGCGGCGAGCCTGAAGAATTCGAGAAGCTTCCCGCGCGTTGATCGAACCGTCGCGCAAAGATTAAAGAATAGGAGGGACGACCTTTGAAGAAGAATCGATACGAAATCGCTTTCGAAAGGTATCTTCGTCTCATTCGGCGTCCCTTCCTCTCGAACCGTCAAGAGCGTCGACTCCTGATGGCGGACGGCTCGACGCTCAAGAACTTCGACGATCTTGTCCAGCATTCGAACGGAGAAAACTGGATCGTCGACGTCAAAGGTAGGCGTTTCCCCAGCGGGACGCGTTCCCGGCGCTATTGGAAGAACTGGACGACGCGCGACGACCTTTTCGGGCTCATGCGCTGGGAGGAGATTCTCAGCGCGGGGGGCGAAGCGTATCGAAATAAGTCGGCGTTCGTTTTCGCGTACGAGATCGTCGGCGAGCGCGCGCCCCTTCCGGAAACGCGCCTCTTCCGCTATTATGGGCGACGTTTCGCGTTCTTCGCCGTGCCGGTGAGGACGTACTTAGAGGAAGCGCGGCTGATCTCCCCGCGATGGGATACCTTCGAGACGCCGACGACGCGTTTTCGCAAGATCGCGCGTCCCGTCGACGAGTTCTTCGTCAACGACGCTTTATTCTAACGAGCCGCTCAGAATCCGCGACTTACAAGCTCGGCGCTTTGCTACGCCGGGCTTTTTTATTGGTCAAACGGCAGTCCCAAAAGGAAAGGCCCGTCTTCGTAAGAAAACAGGCCCTATCAATTGCTCTGTCGTATGCTTCAATCAGAGAGACGATTCCGTTTCTCCGCCATACGCGGACGACATGGCGCGCCGCGTCTCAAGATCGATCGTATTGCTGACGAATCGCACGGAACCGTCGAGCATCGACGCGTTGACGCCCCCGGAATGGTCGCTACGCGCCGGGAAGCACGCGCTATACCAACGGTTGTAGCCGTGGCACGGCATCGGCGGACGGAACTGATCCGGATCCCACGACGCGCGCCCGTAGTCGACGGAGTACGTCGTATTCGGGCCCAAATAAGTCGTGAAGCCCGCGCCGTTGCTGTACATGACCGTTCCATAGTTACTCTGGTACGAGTCGAACTTATTGATCTGGAACGTCGACGCACGTCGCGAGAGGAACCGCTTGATTGCAACGGAAAGTCGCCCCCGCGGCCTTATAAGAGCCGCGACCGTCCCAGTTCTGGACGTCTTCGTTCTGATAGTTCGAGTTACCGAGGTTGACGAAATAGCAAGATCGACGAATGCACCAGCTGGCGTTGCTCGTTTCCGCGATGACTTCAGGCTGAGTCGGGCACTGATGCGCGGGGATGAGCGCCTTGCGGCGCTCTTCGTTGATTCCCGCGCCGAGTTGCGTTTTGAAGTCGATATCCGCGTAGAGAGCGGCTTGTTCGATGTACGGAAGGGTTCGCGCGCGCCACGAATAGGCGTCCGTCAAATCCTCGACGTACAACCCCCACGCGTTCGTGCCGCCGACCTGAATTGGAATCGGCGTACATATAACACGCGAGGTTCAACAGTTTGAGGTTGTTCGTGCATTGCATACGGCGAACGGCTTCGCGCGCGACTTGAACCGCGGGCAGGAGCAACCTGATTAAAATCCCAATAATCGCACGACGAGAGTGAACGCGCGACGTCGGGCGCGTGGGTAGATAGACATAGAAAAATCTTCCAAGAAATGTAGTAAAAATCATTCCTCCGTTTCGGAGCGAAGTTCAAAAGTCGCCTTATTCTTGCCTTTGACGACGGTGAACTTGAGTTCGGAACGATCGTTATATTTCGCGGGGATGAGTTCCACGCTTCGTTCGGTGACGCCGTGGGCGGCTTCGTCGGGGGTCGGATCATCGATCGGAACCTTCTTCTGACTGCGGATATTCACGAGCATCTCCCCTTCGGAGGCGCGAAGTTTAAACGTCCCGTTGATAATCTTGCCGCCGACCGCCGTACCCGGCTGACCGACCATCGGGCCCATTCCGATCGACCCTTCTTCGAGGGGCTGACCGTCAAGAGTCACCGTTCCTTCGACGGGGCAAAGTCCGTCGTCAGGCTGACAACCGGCAAAGCAAGCGACACACAAGAGCGCCGCGACGGCGCAAAACATTTTCATCGTTTTCATCATTAACGCACCCTTTATAACAGTGAAAAACACGCCCCTTTTCAGGCGTCAACCGTGCGATTGCATTTTCAAAAAAGAAGGCTCGGGAACGCGACGCCGCTTCCCCTCTTTCTTTTAGAAAGTTTCGCTTCAAGTAAAGTAAAAAAGAGGGTCTAAAGGGAGGCTTTAGACCCAGTGGAAAGCAACGCGCCAAGCGCAAAGATTAGAGGCCGGTTTCCGTCTCGCCGCCGTAGGACGTCGACATGGCGCGCCATGTCTCAAGATCGATCGTATTGCTGACGAATCGCACGGAACCGTCGAGCATCGACGCGTTGACGCCCCCGGAATGGTCGCTACGCGCCGGGAAGCACGCGCTATACCAACGGTTGTAGCCGTGGCACGGCATCGGCGGACGGAACTGATCCGGATCCCACGACGCGCGCCCGTAGTCGACGGAGTACGTCGTATTCGGGCCCAAATAAGTCGTGAAGCCCGCGCCGTTGCTGTACATAACCGTTCCGTAGTTACCCTGGTACGAGTCGAGCTTATTGATCTGGAGTTCCGACATGCAGAGGGTATTGGAAGTGCCGTCGGTATTCTTCGCCATCGGAACCGCTTCATTGAAACGGAAAGGCGCCCCCGCGGCCTTATAAGAACCGCGACCGTCCCAGTTCTGGACGTCTTCGTTCTGATAGTTCGAGTTACCGAGGTTGACGAAATAGCAAGATCGACGAATGCACCAGCTGGCGTTGCTCGTTTCCGCGATGACTTCAGGCTGAGTCGGGCA
This sequence comes from Paratractidigestivibacter sp., assembly GCA_963628165.1. GTDB lineage: Bacteria > Planctomycetota > Planctomycetia > Pirellulales > Thermoguttaceae > RUG369. The sequence continues at coordinate 37,536 of CAVGEG010000017.1, forward strand.
CTGATGCGCGGGGATGAGCGCCTTGCGGCGCTCTTCGTTGATTCCCGCGCCGAGTTGCGTTTTGAAGTCGATATCCGCGTAGAGAGCGGCTTGTTCGATGTACGGAAGGGTTCGCGCGTGCCACGAATAGGTGTCCGTCAAATCCTCGACGTACGTGCCCCACGCATTCGTGCCGCCGACCTGGAGGCCGATCGGGAAGCGACTCTGGTTGGAGTCGGCGTACATTTGGCACGCGAGAGTCAACTGCTTGATGTTGTTCGTGCATTGCATACGGCGAGCGGCTTCGCGCGCAGCTTGAACCGCGGGAAGGAGCAGACCGATCAAAATACCGATAATGGCGATCACGACAAGAAGCTCAACTAAGGTGAAGCCCCGACGTTGCACCAAGGAGTCTCTTAACAAAGTTCTCATTTCTACACCCCTTTGAAAAAAATAACATAGAATAAAAAAGATCCAGCGTCGCCAAAGCGGATTCTTTCGATTCGCAGAAAAAACCGCGTTACTTGCTGTATTAAAACGCAATCAACACAACGGGTTCGCCGCCGATATATCTATGGATGGCGCAACTCCGTCGCTACTCAATAGGCTAATTGTACATAAAGATACGACCATAACAAGGATTTTCTAAACAAAAAATCCTTGTTATGGCTAGAAAAAACGAAAAAAAGACCCGTCTCGTAAAGGAACGGGTCTTTTCAACTCTATCTTATGGTTTGTCGGGCGTTGCGTCGATTAGAGAGCCGCCTTGAGTTTCGCGATCGCGTCCTTGAGTCTCTCGATCGTGAGTTCCTTCCCGATAATCACGGCGATATCCGTTCCGCCGCCGGGGGAGGCTTGGAGCCCGGTGAGAGCGATCCCAAGGGGATAGAGGAGCCAGCCGGGTTTCACGCCCATTTCTTCGATAAGGGGCTTGCAGACGTTGTAGACGCCCTCTTTCGTCCAATCCTGGTTTCCTTCGAGCGCGGGCAAGAGCTTTTCAAGCGCGACGAGGGAGGTCGACGGATCCGTCTTGAATTTCTTATTGTTATAGAGGGAGAGGTCGTATTCGGGCATCGCCTGAATGAAGCGGACGCGGTCGGCAAGATCGCTCAGGACGACGCAACGCGGCTTGAGGTTCGCGCACAGGAGATTCATATCGATCGGGCGCTTCACGACCTCTTCGACAAAGGGACGCGCCAACTCGGTGAACGCTTCGTTCGTCATGTTGTTGATGTACGTCGCGTTGATCGAGCGCAGCTTGACGGGGTCGAAGATCGACGGGGCTTTGTTGATCCACGCGGGATTCCAGACCTTGATCATCTCGTCCATGGTGAAGTATTCGGAACCGTCTTTCGGGCTCCATCCAAGGAGAAGGAGGTAGTTGATGATCGCTTCTTTGAGGTAACCCTGCTTGATGAGATCCTGATAGCTCGCGTCGCCGTTGCGCTTGGAGAGCTTCTGGTGCGCGTCCTTCATCACGGGTGGGCAATGGATATAGACGGGCAGTTCCCAGCCGAACGCTTCGTAGAGAAGGTTGTATTTCGGCGTGCTTGAGAGGTATTCGTTTCCGCGAATGACGTGAGTGATCTTCATGAGATGATCGTCGACGACGTTGGCGAAATTGTAGGTGGGCATTCCGTCGCTTTTGATCAGAATCTGGTCTTCGAGTTCGCTATTGTCGACCTCGACGTGTCCGTAGATGAGGTCGTCGAAGGAGGTGGTTCCCTCGGTCGGCATTTTCTGACGAACGACGTACGGCTCTCCCGCGGCGAGTCGACGTTCGACCTCTTCCTTGGGGAGATCGCGGCAACAACGATCGTAATGACCGACCGTTTCACCCGCGGCGCGCTGTTCTTCATGAAGCTTTTCGAGGCGCTCGGCGGAGCAGAAGCAGTAATAGGCCTTTCCCTCGTTGACGAGTTGGATCGCGTAATCCTTGAAGAGCCCCATTCTCTCGCTCTGGACGTAGGGGCCGTAATTTCCGCCGACGTCGGGCCCTTCGTCCCACGTCATGTCGTTGTCGCGAAGCGTCTTATAGATGACGTCGACGGCGCCTTCGACCAAACGACCTTGGTCGGTGTCTTCAATACGCAGGATAAAGGAGCCGTTTTCATGGCGCGCCGTAAGGTACGCGTAAAGAGCCGTTCTAAGATTACCGACGTGCATATAGCCCGTCGGACTGGGTGCAAAGCGTGTTCGGACTTCCGACATGTCAGCTCCGTCAAATAAAAAAGGTAACTTAATGATTCGTTAAAAGTAAAAGACGTAGAAACTTGTGCAAAAGAGAGTATCCCCGACTGGATTCGAACCAGCGACCTACGGTTTAGGAAACCGTCGCTCTATCCAACTGAGCTACGAGGACGATCTCGGTCTATCGCGCTAAGAGACCGACTTTCGTTCAATCGCGATAACCGTTAGGATACTTATGTTGCCAATTATACGCGTCTCGACACATTTCGTCAAGGCCAAGATTCGCTTTCCATCCAAGTTCGGCGTTCGCCTTCGCGGGGTCGGCGTAGCAGGTCGCGATATCGCCGGGACGACGTTCGACGATTTTGTACGGCACGTCTACTTTATTGACGCGCTTAAAAGTCTCCACAAGATCCAAAACGCTGTATCCGTGCCCCGTGCCGAGGTTGTACGCGGCGACGCCCTGTTTCATATGACGATACGCCTGCAAATGTCCCTTCGCCAAATCGACGACGTGAATATAGTCGCGCACGCCCGTGCCGTCCGGAGTCGGATAATCGTTCCCGAAGACGTTGAGGAAAGGACGGCGACCGACGGCGACCTGGCAGACGTAAGGCGCGAGATTGTTCGGAGCGCCGAGAGGATCTTCGCCGATTTCCCCGCTCGGATGCGCCCCGACAGGATTGAAGTAACGCAGGAGCATGACCTTCGCGAAATCGTTCGCGCGCGCAAAGTCGATCAGGATCTGTTCGATCATATACTTCGTCCAGCCGTATGGGTTCGTGCAATTTCCGGTGGGCATGGTTTCGACGAGGGGAACGGTCTCCGGAACGCCGTAGACGGTCGCGGAAGAGCTGAAGACAATGCCGGGAACTTTGAATTCGGTCATCAACTCGCAGAGGACGAGCGCGGAGTCGATGTTGTTGCGGTAATACGCGATCGGCTTAGCGACGGATTCGCCCACGGCCTTATATCCAGCAAAATGGACAATCGCGTCGAACTGACGAGCTTTAAAAATTTCGCGCATCTTTTCCTTGTCGCAGACGTCCGCTTCATAAAGAACGACCTTTTTGCCCGCGAGTTTCTCGACGCGTTCGATCGCCTTCGGAGAACTGTTGCTGAAATTATCGACGACGACGACGTCGATTCCATTCTCCAAAAATTCCAAAGCCGTATGCGAACCGATATACCCGGCTCCGCCAGTTAAAAGGACCGCCATCGTTTCCTCCTACCCGTATATTTCGAGACCATAAACACCCCGCGCGACGCGAGAATCGTAAACGTCCGTTTATTATAAAACAACGTATATTCGAGTCAAGACGCGCGGTTTTACGCCCCTTTACAGACCTCTTCGCGGCGTTATAATCCGTAGCGAAAATCGCTTCGACGAAGGTCGTCGAGGCGTCGCGCGAAACGCCGATTTTCGCACTTTCGCTACCGCCGACTATAGGACGTTATGACAACGACATACTCCTTCTTTCATTCCTTCGCGCCAAATACATTCGCGACTGAAACGCGCGTCAGCGACGCGTTGTTCGGCTTCAATCGACGCGTGATTTTTTCTTGGCGCGGCGGCGGTCAACCGTTCTATTTAACTCAATCTCATCGTATGCACAAAAGCGGCGCCCTGTGTACGCCGCTTTTTTTATTAGATAAACAAGACCTCGAAGGCGGATTTCGAGGACTTAGTCAAAGGAGCGCAGTGTGGAACCGACATTTTCAACACTGGGAACGCTCGTCGGCCTTGCAGTCGCGATCGTCCTCATTATGCGTAAGGCGCAACCCGCCTATTCGTTGATCTTTGGAGCGTTCCTTGGGGGAATCCTCGGGGGCGGGGCGTTGACGCAAACGGTCGACGCGATGGTCTCGGGAGCGCAGAATATGGCGTCGCCGATCTTGCGCGTCTTGACGTCGGGGGTTCTCGTCGGGGCGCTGATTAAATCGGGGGCGGCGCAAAAGATCGCGGAAACGATCGTCTCGACCCTCGGCGCTAAACGCGCGATCCCCGCGATCGCGGTCGCTACTCTCGTCATCTGCGCCGTCGGCGTCTTCATCGATATCGCGGTCATCACCGCCGCGCCCGTCGCGCTCATGGTCGGACGACAGGCGCGACTCAACAAAGAGTCGATCCTCCTGGCGATGATCGGCGGCAGTCAGGCGGGAAACATCATCTCCCCGAATCCGAACACCCTCGCGGTCGCCGAGGCGTTCGACGTCGAACTCACCTCTCTCATGATAAAGAATATCATCCCGTCGATCGTCGCGCTCACAGTCACGATCATCCTCTCGACACTCCTCGCCAAGCGCAAGAAAGGGATCCCGATTCTCGTCATCGACGTGGAGAATTCCCACGCCAAGCTCCCGTCGATCTTCGCCGCGGCGCTCGGCCCCTTCATCGTCGTCTTCCTTCTCGCCCTTCGACCACTCTGCAACATTACGGTCGACCCGCTCGTCGCGCTCCCCGCGGGGGGACTCGTGTGCCTGATTGCGACGCGTCAACTCAAGAATATCTTCAATTATCTTGAGTTTGGAATCTCGAAGGTCGCCGAAGTTTCAGTACTTCTTCTTGGAAC
>CAVGEG010000018.1:0-3238 GCA_963628165.1 Paratractidigestivibacter sp.
GTCGTGGGCGCGCGCGCCGGGCGTGGGGATCGGATTCCGCGGCGCCGCGAATCCGATTTCGATCGACTCGCGCGGCTCTCTGATCATCGCCGCCGAATCGGGACGATTCTTTGACGAGTCCGGAAAACGTCGCGTCTCGCCGCTACGTTTCTTCACGATCTCCGGGGAATGGCTCGACGATCTTGGGGACGGCTCCAATTTCTCGGACGACGTCTCCGCTCTCGCCGCCGTCTTCTCGCACGACGATAAGCGCGTCTTCGTCCTCAAATCCGACGGCGGCGTCGACGTCTGGGAATGACGTTTAGGAAAAGAAAATGAACGACGCGGAGCCGCGATCGGCGACGCGATTGAATCGAATAAAAAAGGGACGCGACCGGGCGTCCCTTCTTTTTTCACTGGATTTCTGAATCGGCTTTCTTGGCGCTTTCGGGCCGCGTCGCGCTTTCTTGCGGTTGACTTTTCAGACGCGCGCGGGGATGCGCGACGTCGTAAACTTCGCGCAATTTTTCCGTCGACACGTGCGTGTAGATCTGCGTCGTCACGATATTCTTGTGCCCTAAGAGCTCCTGAATCGAGCGAATGTCGGCGCCCGAATCGAGAAGATGCGTCGCGAAGCAGTGACGTAGCGTGTGCGGCGAAACGCGTTTGTTGAGCCCCGTCTCTTTCAGGTAGCCGTCGAGTTTTCGCGCCACGCTACGCGTCGTAAGGGAACCGCCGTTCTTGTTGAGAAAGATCGGTTCCTCGAGGAATTCGATCCACCGAACGCGACATTTAGGACTCTGCAACTCCTCCTGCGTCGTCGTCGGGAATTCCGGTTCCCCTTCGACGAAGAGTTCGTTGAGAAAACGTTGCAACTCGCGTTTCGGTTGCGTCTCGCGGAAGGACGCGCGTTGACGCGTCGTCGTCCAGCTCCGAGCGTCTTCGAGAAATTGACGCGCTTCGCGAAGGTACCGCCACAGCGCTTCGCGCGCGTAGAGTCCGAGAAACGCAAGGCGTTCTTTTCGACCTTTACCCCGAACGCGGAGGAGACTTTCGTCCCCGAGAATATCGGAAAATCGCAATCCGACGCATTCGCTCACGCGTAGCCCCGCGGAGTAGATTGTTTCCAAGATCGCGCGGTCGCGTACCCCGAGGGGATTGTCGAGATCGGGCGCGTCCAGAAGGCGCTCGACCTCTTCCTTCGAGAGGACTAAGGGGAGTCCTCGCCGCGTGCGCGGATTCACAAGCGCGCTTGTCGGGTTCGTCGTCGCCCAGCCTTCGCGCTCCCCGAAACGATAGAACCCGCGCAACGACGCCAGCCGTCGCGAGATCGTTGTGCGCGCGTAGTCCGCCTTGTGCATCGCCAAGATGTATCCGCGAAGTTCCGGCGCGTCGATTCGATCTGGACGCGGACACGTCCCCGAATGCAACTCCTTCTCGTAAATGAGCCACGCTTCGAGATCTTCCCCGTAGCTTTTGAGCGTCAGTGCGGAGTAGTTGCGTTCGACTTCTAAATAGCGCAAAAAGCGCATGATCGGAACGCGAAGGTTGATTTCGGACGGATCGTACCCCATAGGAGCTCTTCTCGACGTATGGAATAAAAAAAGCCCGGAAAAAAGAGGCGCTCTTTTCCGGAACCGTAATGTATCGTTCGACGTTTTGCGTCGCCGAGGACGCGATTAGATTTCGCCTTCCGCGAAAGGATCGGAGATATTTTGGAAGAGGGAAGGATCCGCCTTAGCGCGGAGCGCGGCCTTCGAACGACGCATTTCTCGACGCGCCGCGACAAGTTCCGTTTCGCGCTTTTCACGCAAGGCTTTACGCGTCATAACCGCCGCGTCGTACCAGCTGAAACTTAGCTCCGAATCAGAGGCGTAGCGCCCAAACGTTTCGACTAATTCTTCGCGATTGTCGCCGGTGTAAAGGAATACATAACGTTCTTTACCTTTGACGAGAGCTAATACGTTGACTTCCTGGTTCATGACGTCCTCGATGTGCGCAACGACGCGCGCTGTTGTGTTCGACAGGGGGCTGATTTACGCGACGCCAGTTGGGGAAAGTTCCGAAAACCCGAGGGGGAACAACGCGTTTTCGGCAGGAACGCGGCCTTAAAATCGTTATTCTTTGCCGCGTTAGGCGCCTATTAAGGTTATCGGCGCCGGGTTGAAAAACTTAACAGGTTTTTTTCTGAAAGACAATTTTTGATTTTTAAACTTACTTTGGTAATTTTTTCGTCCCCTTTTTCTCAAGTTATCGTACGATAAACCCCTTTTCTCCCGCCTCAATTTCGTCTAAATACGCTCAAGCCCCGTACTTTCGCGCCTCTAATACCTTTTCTAAACATTAGCCTGGTGTATAATTCCACGAAACTCGCCGAGAAAGGCGCGTGGAGTCAAGGACTGTATGAAGAATATGATGCAACTTGCGAAAAAGGGAGATTCCCTTCGAATTCTAATGATCGGAGACGTCGTCGGACGCGCTGGGCGCGACGTCTTGACACGAAGATTGCCCGAAATTAAAAGAGACGCTCTCGTCGATTTCGTCGTCGTCAACGCCGAAAACGCCACCGGCGGCTCTGGGCTCTCCAGCGATTCCTACAACGTCTTGAGACGCGCGGGCGTCGACTGCATGACCCTCGGCGACCACGCCTTGCGTCAAAAATCGATCTTCTCAATCCTTAACTCCGCAGACGCTCGCGTTATCCGCCCCGCAAATCTACCCCCGGAGGCCCCCGGCAAAGGCTACGTGGTTCTTGAAACCGAATCGACCTTCGGACGACCCGCGGTTAAGATCGCCGTTATTTCATTACTCGGCCGCGTCTTTATGGCGAACCAATTCGCGGACAATCCTCTCTTGGCCGCCGACAAGATCGTCGAACGACTCCACGACGTGAAGGTGCGTATCTTAGACTTTCACGCCGAGGCCACGAGCGAAACGCAGATTATGGGTCGCTATCTCGACGGACGCGTTTCCGCCGTCTTGGGAACTCACACACACGTGCAGACCGCCGACGAGAAAATCCTACCAGGCGGCTCCGCTTTCCAATGCGACGTCGGAATGACCGGCGCTTTCGAAAGCATTATTGGAAGAAAAATCGACTGCGTTGTCGAGAGTTTCCGCACAGGATGCCCGAAAACTTACGAGGTGGCGGAGAAGAACCTCGGGATCAACGGCGTCTTTATCGACGTCGACCCTGCGACGGGTAAAGCGGTCGCCGTGTCGCGCCTTAATTTCATGGAAGACGAGCAGTAATCTGGTC
>CAVGEG010000018.1:3248-42043 GCA_963628165.1 Paratractidigestivibacter sp.
CCTCTTTTCGTTGACTTTTTCGACAATCGTTTAACATTTTTTGCCGCGCGCGCGTCGCGCTCGAAAGAATTCGCGAAGCGTTTCCGCGCATTCCTCCTCTAAAACGCCCGTCTCGACCTGACAGCGCCAGTTCAATCGCGGATCCTCCAAGATTCCATAGAGGGAACGCGCTCCCCCTCCTTTCGGATCCGTCGCCCCGTAGACCACGCGCTTAATTCGCGACTGCACAAGAGCCCCCGCGCACATAACGCAAGGTTCGAGGGTCACGTAGAGTTCTGAATCTTCGACGCGCCACGAGGGGAAGAAGCGACTCGCCGCGCGAATCGCAAGCTGTTCGGCGTGCGCCGTCGGATCGCGAAGACTTTCGCGACGATTGTGTTCTAGCGTGAGAATCGCGTTCTCGTAGACGAGAACCGCGCCAATGGGCGTTTCTCCCTCTTCGGCCGCTAGACGCGCCTCGCGAAGCGCGAAGCTCATGAAAAAGGCGTCGCGATCACCGTCCTCCTCCGTCCAACGAAGGAACGGCTCTCTCGTGCCAAAATCCACAACCTCCGACAACTCCGCGCTCCTCGTTTATCAGAAGTTTTCGTAGCCCGCGAAGGCGTTCGCGTCGTAATATTCGACCGAACCGCCGCCGCAGTTTTCGCAATCTCCCGTCGCGTTCGAAAGACGATCCATTCCGCCGAGAGTCGAACCGCAACGGTAGAGCTCCCCCATGCATTGATCGCCGCGTTCGGGAATGAACGTCGGCTGGCATTGATCGTAAGGCGCCAAACAAGAGCGGCAACCGACAAAGCCCACTGCAAACGCCGCCACAATAGCCATTACAATTAACCGCGTCATTTCTAACTCTCCTCTTAGGTAATCGGATCGTCCTTGATCCGTTTTTGCTACGTTTCTGAGTCGACTAGGCGCCGAGCCTCAAAATTGGAATCTTGTTAAGTTACTTTTCGGCCTTAAAACATGTTTCTTTAGAAAAACCGATATAATCGGATAAATTTTTTTGAAAAAATGAATCGCGCGACGATTTTGATTCAAGTTGCAAATCGTCCTTTATCGACGTGAACTTATACCACTTTATCTATATGTCGGTATTGTTTTCCTACGGAATATTCGGAATTCATGGAAGAGCCGGGCTTTTTTTGAGACTTTCAAAAAATATGGCGCTGAAGGAGAAAAAAAAACTTGACCCCGACTTTTAGATAATGGTAGAATATAGCAGAAACGTTATATTGAAGGGGAAGGCGTATCGAGTCTCTCTCTTTACAGTATTAGACGTTGCGAAGAAGGTTAAGGCGCCGGGGGTTCCTCTCTTTTCAAGGATTTTTTTCGGCGCCTCGCGGACGAACCCTTCGTCGGCGAGACGTTACAGTGGCACGGGACGATTAAGTTATGGCAAAAAATGAAACCGTATGGGGTATCGACGTCGGTAATACGTCGTTGAAGGCGTTGCGTTGTCGCCGAGGCGCGGAACCCGGCACGATCGAGGTCTTGCAGTTTGACTACATCGAACACAGCAAAATCTTAACCCAGCCTGGCGCGGACGCGAATGAAATTCTCGCGGAGACCTTGTCGCAATTCCTTTCGCGAAACGACGTCAGAGGGGAAAAGGTGGCGATCTCCGTTTCTGGACAAAACGCGCTTTGGCGTTTCCAGCCTCTTCCACCGATCGATCCGAAAAAGGTCAACGATCTTATCAAGTACGAAGTGAAGCAGTGGCTTCCATTTGACTTGCAAGACGTTATCTGGGATTTCCGCAAGGTCGGCGGCGTCGAAGAAGGCGGTATCGCCGTCGATATGCATATTTTTATGTACGCAATGAAGCGCGAAGTCGCCAAGAGAACGCTCGACAAATATTCCGCTGCCGGAATCAACGTCGACTGCATCCAAGGCGCGCAGGTTGCCCTCTACAACGCGTTCGTTCACGACCTCTACAACTACGACGATCTCCTCGATCAGGATATCAACTCCCTCGAAGATTTCGACGTCATCCTTAACGTCGGAACCGACGCGACCGAAATCGTCGTCACCAACGGCGTCGTCGTTTGGCTCCGTAATATCCCCGTCGGCGGCAACCTTTTCACCAAAGCGTTGACGAAGTCTCTCAAGTTGACCTTCTCCAACGCCGAACACACCAAGAGAAACGCCAACGCCGCCGCCGATCCGAAGGCCGTCATCCTCGCGATGAAGCCCGTCTTCGGCGATATGCTCTCCGAAATCGACCGCTCCATCAAATACTACTGCGGTCTCAACAAACGCGCGAAGATTCGACGCATCTACGCCCTCGGAAACGCCATGAAGCTTCCCGGCTTGCGTCAATTCCTCTCCAAGAGCCTCGGATACGACGTCGTTACCGTCAACTCCTTCCGCAAACTCGTCGGCGCCGAATCTCTTGGAAACAAGCTCTTCGTCGACAACGCCTCTTCCTTCGGCGTCGCCTACGGTCTGGCGCTCCAGCTCCTGGGCGAAGCGCCCCTCAATATCAATCTTGTTCCGCGCGACATCGTTCAAGATCGCCTTATCGAGGCCAAAAAACCGTGGACTCTCGCCGCCGCGTCGCTCATCGCTTTGGGCCTCGGCGTTCAATATTTCGTGACGACCTCCACCTACAACGTCGTCCAGAACCCCGCCCTTGAATCCGCGCAGAAGACAGCCGAAGGCGTCGCCGATAAGTCCTCTAAACTCATCTCCAAGGCGAACGCCGCCGTCACCGAATTCCAGAAGTTCGACAATATCGGTCGCAATCTTACAAGCGGCGTCGAAGGGCGCATCACCTGGATGGAGCTTCTTAAAGCGATCAACTCCGTCATTCCCGCGGAAGCTCCGAACAACGCCATCCTCTCCGACGGCGTCACCGGCGCTAAAGTCGAGGCGATCAAGGCTCAAAACCGCATCTATATCGACAATATCGAAGTTCAAGACGTCGACGAGCTCGACGACTGGTTCGAGTTGGTGCGAAAATGGTACTACATCGACGATGTCGAAGCGCAAGCCTTTGAAATCGACGCCGCCGGCAACGAGATTCAGCCCGATCCTTCTCAGGCCGCCGCGACCAATGAAGACGACGAGTCCGCGTCCTCTTCTTCTTCCTCTTCTTCCGCCGAGAAGAAGTACACGCCCCCTTATACCTTAGAGGAAATGTTCCCGTTTGTCCCCGCTTCCGATACCAAGGGCGGCGCGGGCTCCAAATCAAGCTCCTCTAAATCCTCTTCGTCCTCGAGTTCCAAGTCTTCGAGCTCCAAGTCTTCGAGCTCCAAGTCCTCGAGCTCCAAGTCCTCTTCGTCGAGCTCCAAGTCCTCTTCGTCGAGCTCCAAGTCCTCTTCGTCGAGCTCGAAGTCGACTTCCGTCGACGTCGCCGCCCTCAACGAATTCACGCAGTCCGGCGACGCGAGACTCGAACTGATCCCCGCTCCTTCCGGGGCCGGTCGCATCGTTCAGCTCTCCGGATACCACTATCACAATCCGACCGACGTCAACGACCCCGCGCGTGGCGCCGAATATCTCCGTCGTACGATCCTGTACAATCTCAAACACGGATCGATCGAATTGCCGATCAGCCTTGATCGTCAGCGCAACGGCGAGACGGGTACGGAAACCGTTAAGCTTTCCGACATGGGAATTTACTATCCCGTTCACGTCGACCCAGGCGCAATCGACGACAACTTCCGCCTCCTCGACCCGAAGGCCGCGGCGGAAGCGCGTAAGAAGATTCTTGACCGCCAGGTCAAGGTTCGCCGCGAAGGTCGCACCGGCGGTAGCAATATGGGCGTTGGGCGTATGGGCGCGGGTTCCAGTTCCTCGATGGGATCGGGCGCGATGACCGGCGGACGCTCGGGAGGCGGTATGTCGGGCGGAATGGGCTCCGGAATGAGCGCGATGAACAACCAAATCGCCGGACAGCTTTCTTCCGACAAGATCCTTAACCTCAGTCGCTACGACTTTGTCATTCAATTCGTGTGGATGGAAACGCCTCCGAGCACCCGCGACGAACGTCGCAAGGCCGCCGAAGAGGCCAAGAAGGCTGAAGAAGAAGGAAACGCTTCCTCCTCCTCCGCCGCCGATACCGAAGACGAGGAATTGACGTCAACCGTCGATACGACGGCTCCCGCTGATACGACGGCTCCCGTCGATACGACGGTTCCCGCCGAAACGACGGCTCCCGTCGATACGACGGTTCCCGCCGATACGAACGCGACTCCCGCGCCGTAACGCTGTTAGGCGGCTCGCCTTCGAGCGTCGCGAGGCCTTCTCGACCACGCGACTCCTCTCAAGAACGTCAACGCGCGGCGACGCGTATCGACCGCGCGATCTCATACCGATTTGACGCTCCGCTCTATTCGAGCGGATTCCATCGAACGCTACGGCTCTCAAGCCCTCTCAGGCGTTCGCCGAAAGGTTTACAGAAATGGCAAAAGCTAAAGGCGGTTTGAAACCAGAGGATATCAAAAAATATTATTTTTGGGTCGTCGTACCGATTCTGGTTCTCCTGATGATTGTCTTCGCCTTCGTCGCAAAGGGCGCGATTAAGAAGGCATACGAAGAAAAGACCACGGCTATTAAGTCCGCGAAGGACGGAGCCGACAAGGTCGCCGGCAACTCGAAGCATCCGAACGATAAAACGATCGCCGCGATTAACGACGAAACGACCGTCCTCTCCGACAACGTCTTCGCCGCGTGGAGTCTCATGTACGACGATCAGAAGATCCGCAACCGTTGGCCGCGCCAACTCTCGCGCGAATTCCTCGATCTCGTCGAAAATCAACTCAAGTTTCGCGATCCTATCGGCGTCGGAAAACCGTACCTCCTCGAAGACTACGGATACTTCATCGCGCGGCATCTGCCCGACCTCATTAAGGGAATGAATCGTCGTCGTTGCCAGGTGCGCGAATATAAGTTGCTCAAAAAAGCCGAAATGAACTCCCTCGGGATGAGCGGATACGAAGAACGCTTCTGGCCCGTCTACACAACGACCTTGCGCGACGGCTCCGAACTCCTCTACGTCGGTATCCATTCCAATATGGAAGACGAGACCTCTTCTTTGAAGGAGGTCTACGCGATCAATCTTGAAACGGACGTCGTCTCCACGATCGACGACGCGACTGTTCACGACGCCCTTATCGCTCAGCAAACGCACGAAAGCTATTACCGCGACGTCGACCCGTGGATTCTCAATCCTAAGGACATGATTATGTACGACGTCCAGACGTCCGACCTCTCGGCAATAGTTCAGGCGATCTCGCAGATCGGTATGGAAGGATCCGGCGGCTCCGGTTCCAGTAGCATGGGCGGGAGCGCGTCGATGGGCGGCTCCGGCGCGATGGGCGGTTCCGGCGCGATGGGCGGCTCCGGTTCTGGCGCTCGCGGTTCCGCGCGCGGCGGCGCCGACATGATGGGCGGCTCCGGCGGTATGCAAATCGGTACGGGATTTGTTCCTGGCGACGGTACGGATCTCGCCGCGGAGCAAGTTTCCGGTACGACTCTTGAAGAACTTGGCGGCGGCGCCGTCGGTACGCGCGGCGGCGGTATGACTGGCGCGGGCGCAATGGCGGGCGGTTCCGGCTCCGGCGCGGGAGGTCGCGGCGGTATGACGGGAGGCTCCGGCGGCGCGATGAACGGACAAGTCGAAGATCCGAGCTGGTCGCAGAAAATCTACCCCGGTTTGCCCTCCTATAAAGAACGTCGCCGTATCGTCGGAAACGTCGATTGGCCCGATCCGGAAGTCTATTCGCTCCCGACCTGGGATTCCGCCGCTCCGCATCCTGAATCGATCGAAGTCTGGTATGCCCAGGAAACCCTTTGGGTCTACGAAGCGCTTATCCGCATCATCGCGCAAACGAACGCTCCTTATCCCGACAATATCTCCAAAGCGCCGATTAAGTGCGTCGAACAGATGCTCATCGGTCAGAACGCCGCCGTCGAATGGACGAACCTGAAGACGACGATCGGCGACCTCACTGGTAAGAGCGCGCAAAGCTCGATGGATATGATGGGCTCCTCTTCCTCCTCCATGATGAGTTCCTCCTCTTCGATGATGGGCGGCAGCTCGATGATGGGCGGTTCCGGATTCTCCCTCAGCGGTTCCGCGGAAGAGCAGGCGTTGACCAAGATCTTGCTCGGTCGTTACATCGACGACGAAGGCGCGCCCCTCATGCCTGACGACAAACCGCCTTTCGCCGAATTCAACAGAATGCCGATTTGCCTCAAGCTTGCCGTCGATCAACGCCGCATTCCCGAAATCCTCGTCAGTTGCGCGAACAGCTCCATGCCTATAGACGTGAAACACGTGCGCGTCTGCCCCGATAACAACATCCCCTTCACGATGCCCGTTGAAACGACCGGTTCCGACGCGAGCGGTATGGGTATGATGGGCGGCGGAATGGGTATGATGAGCGGCATGGGGTCGAGTTCCGGTTCCGGCGGCGGTATGTCTGGCGCGGGCGGTTCGACTGGACGCAACGGCGGTCGCGGCTCCGCGGGTAATCGCGGCGCTGCGAGCGGCATGTCTGGCGCGGGCGGTATGTCTGGCGCGGGCGGTATGACCGGCGGGCGCGGCGGCGCGGGTTCCGGCTCCGGTTCCGGATCTGGCGATATGGGCGGCGGCGTCGAAATCGGACGCTCCGAACTCAGCCAGAGCGAATACGGTCCCGACACGATTCGCGTGGAAATCTACGGCGTCATCAATATTTACAACGAACCCAATAAAGAAAACTTTGCGACGGGTAAGGTCGCGGAAGAAGCCGATTCCCAGGCGGAAAAGATCCTCTCCGGCGAAATCTCTATCGGCGACGAAAATACTGAAACCGCCGCCGACGCTACGCAGACTGCTCCGGCTACCCCCGCCGACGACAATTCCGCTAACGCGACTCCCGCGGACGCGAGCGCTAACCAGGCCCCCGCGGATAATTCCGCGGCTCCCGATACTTCGACTCAGACCGTTCCGTAACCCGGCGGCTTATCGGTTGACGTTTGCGTTCTCTTCCTTCGAGGAGAGCGCAAACGGCCCTCTTCGAATTTAACTCTGTATTTTTGATAGATCCAGCGAGGACGCCATATGTGCGCGAAAGCTAAGTTAGATAAAGAGGCCAAAGCCGCCGCTAAGGCCGCCGCAAAGGAAGCAAAGGCCGCTAAAGCGAAAGCTAAGCCAAAGAAAAGACAATCCTCTCCAAACGAATATAACTTCTTCGTTCTCCACGGAGAGAAACTCATTGTCGCCGCGGGCGTCGTCCTTTTCGGCGCCTTCGTCAGCATGGGCGGCGGACTCGAAAAGTTTACCCTGACCGCCGATCAGATCAACTCCTCCTCCAAAAAAGCCGAGGAAACGATCGCTAATAGCAAGGTCACTCCTCAGGAATTTGACGAAAGCGTCGTCGTCTACCCGTACGACCAATACGCCGATCTGATCAAGACCGCCGTTAAGGTCAACGCTTACGAGACCCCCGTGCGCTGGGAGCAGTCGCTCTTCCCCGACAAGAACAAACGTCCTGACGTGACCCCGTTGCCCCTCGAGAACCTTCGCGCGCAAGCGTGCGTCGGCGCGATCATGTATAACGAAATCACCGCGAACGGCGCGACGAACAACGCCGGCGGCGGCATGACCGGCGGAATGGGCATGACCGGCGGAATGGGCATGACCGGCGGAATGGGCATGACCGGCGGTATGGGCATGACCGGCGGTATGGGAATGACCGGCTCCGGGAAGACCGAAGGTCGTCACTGGATTACCGTCACCGGATCGATTCCGATCCGCAAGCAGTCCTCGATCTACGGCGACCTCTTCAGCGGCGCCCAGTATGTCGACGACGTTCGCGATATGCCCCGATACGTCTACTATGAGCTTGAACGCGGCGAAGTCGGAAAGGGCGGCGCCGTCAATTGGCAGAAGGTCGACGTCATCAAGGCGATGAAGAAAGAGAACAATCGCTGGGCCGGAATGGGCTCCGATCAGGTCGGGTATAACTACATGCCGCCAACCGTTACGGGCTTTCCGCCGATGGCGATGAGCTGCCCGCCGATGCTTTCGAAGCCTTTCGGCGAAGAAATCGCCAACCTCCCCAATATTCCTCTGAACTCGAGCGAACAAATCGCGATGCAAGAGGAAGAAATCAAGGAGTGGAACCAGCTTCAGGACGAGATGAATCAGTTTGACGAAAGCTCCCTCTTGGATCGCGATCCTTTCGCCGACGCCGGTCGTATGGGCGGCACGGGCCTTGGGTCGGGAATGATGGGGGGCATGGATTCCTCTTCGTCGGGTATGGGGAGCGGCTCAGGAATGATGACTGGCGGGGCGAACAACGGCGGCAATTCCGACTGGATGATTAACCAAGACGCGGTCAATCGCTCCAGAATGCGCGTGCAAGCCGCGGTCGCCGTCGATTACTACCTCTTCCGATATTTCGATTTCGACGTCGTGCCCGACAAGACCTATCAGTATCGCGTCAAGCTCATCTTGGCGAACCCGAACTATGGGGTGAAAGAAGAGTTTGTTGAAGATCCCGCGACGGTGACGAAGCGTTACGTCGAAACGGAATTCAGCAAGGCGTCGAACCCCGTCTCCCTCGGCGCGGACTCGCGCGTCTTCGCGCAAGGCGTCGAAGCGGCGACGCGTCCCGGACAGGAACCGCGCATCACTCTGTCGTCGGTCTATTTCGACGCGGATTCCGCTTCCGAATCGATCGTCCAGAACTTGAGTATGAAGCGCGGTCAAGTCGCGAACTTCTACAAGCAGACGCATAATCCCGTTCAGGTTTCTGGCGGTATGACGTCGGATATGTACGGAATGCAAGGCATGGCGGGAGGCAGGGGCGCGAACACGAGCAAATCGGTCGACCACGTCTCCGACATAACGATCGTCGACGCGCTTGGCGGCGTTAAGACGAGCTCCGACGGCCTTAATTCCCCCGGAAAGGTCATGATCCTTGAACCGAATGGAATTCTGCAAGTCCGCGAATTGAAAGAAGACGCGCGCGAGCTGAGCCGTTACGACGGTTCGTCTAACCAGTTCGGCATGGGCGTCGGCGGCGGCGGAATGATGTAATCGATCCTCCACGTTGCGAGAATAAACGGTTCTTCTCTCGGGAAGAACCGTTTTTTATTCGGCGGTCGTCGCGACCGTTTGCTCTATAGCTTTAGCTCTTAGGTTTGGGCTCATGGGAGTTGGGAGGAAGTCTTAGTTCATAGATTTTAGGTCAAAAGCGTCCTCTCCCCAATTCCTATCGCGCTCGAAATCTCCTAAGAATGAAACAAAACGAAGATCGGACTTGCAACGTCGCGTCTGAAAGGAACGTCGACTTTTTTGTGAAATTTTTTGATCCGCTATTTTCTGGAAATATACCTCTTTTGAGCTGTTGGCGTGCGGAGTCGTTTATTTTTTCCCTTGTAAGATCGAGTTTAGGGGGTATAGTGTTTCTTAGTTCCATGAGGAACGGTCGCGTGAATTTTTTGCGCGACTCCTATTTTTCAGACCTTGACGCGCCCTCTTTTATTCTTTCAGACCTTTCCGTTCGGGGAGTCTGTCGGCGTGCGTCGCCTTACCGCATTTAATATGCTTAGAAAAGGATTTTTTTAACGAGTCTTTTCAGAAAGGACACGAAATGACAAAACAGAATCTTTGTGAAACGATGGATCGCGTTTCCGCCGTCAAACGCGCGCCCCGTGAACGTAAGCCTAAGATCAGCGTCGACGCGCCCGGTCGCGCCGGTTCGATCGGCGAAAGGGTGAGGAAATTACGGCTCGCGTTGGGGTATTCTCGCGCCGCCTTTGCCGAAGCGCTCGGCGTCGATTGGCGCCGCGTTAAGGAGTGGGAGAATAACGAGAGGAAGGTGGAAGCGGACGAAGTCGACGCGCTATGCAACGTCTGGGACGTCGATCCACTCTGGGCGCTCTTCGGCGCCGGACGACCTTTTCCGAACTTTTTCGAGTCCGCGCAAAGCTTTTTGTTGTGTCCGAAATCTCCCTTTTTGCGCGACGAATTCGCTCCCTTTGACGCGAACGCGCGGGAAAAAACGCGACGTTTTGTCGCCGCGCTCTCTCCAAAACAGCGCGGACGCGCGCTCCTCTTTTACTCCAATCTTGTCGCCGCGCTCGCCTGGGAGGACGAGTTTCCCGCCGCGACTTTCCGCGAAGCACTCTAAACCGCGGGCGCGTTCAGCGCAAGGAAGCGCGAAAGCGTCGCGCTCGGAGTCGGTGCGGAGGAGGGAAGCGTCGCGAGCCACTCAACCGCCCCCAATACCACATTGACCCCTGAGCCGATTCCGAAGAATCCGAGCGTCTCGCCTGGACGCGCGAAGCCCGATTCGATCCCAAGCGCCGCGGCGGTGGGAAGCGCGACGCTCCCCGTGTTCCCCAAATACGGGAGCGTCGCGAAATTCTTATTGATATCGAGACCAAGCGTCTCAAATAATAGTTTCTGGTGCGCTTTGCCGACCTGATGGCAGAAGAGACGGTCGAGACTCGACGCGTCAAGCCCCAATTCCCGACGATAGACCTCGAACGCGCGATTCGCAAGTTCGACCCCCGTGTGTAGGAGTTTCTCCGAATCCGTCTTCATCGTCTGACCCGCCGCGCGCCCGCCCGCCGTGACGTCGACTTGGCTACGGCAAAGCGCGCTACCTTGCGTGTCGCATTGCGCGACCGCGCCAAGAAAACGGTTTCCTGTACGGCTGATCTTCTCGTTCGTCAGAAGAATCGCCGCGCTACCCGAACCGATCGTCAGAGACGCAAACGCATCCTTCATCGTTCGTCGCGTGTAGTTCAGATCCGTGTTGAGCTCCTCGACCGTCGTTTCCATCAACGCGCGGCTCGTTTCCGTTCCGACCACGATTCCCGCCTCGATTTGACCCAACTCGATCATATTCGCGATCTGGATCGCACCCGTGAGGAGCCCCAGACACGCGTTGCTCACGTCGAAGACGACGCATTCGGGGCCGAGTCCGAGGCGTCGGTGAACGTCGCACGCCGTTGCGGGCTCCTGATAGTCGCGGCACACCGACGCGTGAATGAACGCGCCGACTTTTCGCGGATCGACTTCCGTCGTCGCGAGGAGCTTCGCACACGTTCGAACGCTCTGGTCTCCCGGAAGTTCGCCGCGTTCCCAGAGGCCGCGTTCCACGACCCCCGTCATATGTTCAATTCGTCCGTAGGGAAGCTTGAGACGATCGTAAAGGGGCGCGAGGCGCGCTTCAAGCTCCTCCGACGTCACGATCTCCGGCGGTAAAGCGCATTCGATCGCTTCGATGCATACGCGTTCGTATTTCATGGTTAAACTCGTTCAGGGTGTGGAATGATAAAAAAGGGCGCGCGAATTTCTCGCCCACGTTGCGTAGAAGATTCGCGCGCTTTTCTTAATCTTTGCGACCGCGTCGCTCAAAAAATTAATTCTGCTTCATCGCCGCGGCGAGGATTGCCGACGTCGAAGGACGCATGATGCGAGGATCGACCTGTTCGCCCTTCTGGAGCGTCGCGCGAACCGCCTTGCCGGAGATGAAGACCGGCTTCTCGTCCTGGTGACGTTCCATGAGGTCGACGCGTCCGATCGATTCGTAGTACGCGGCGAAACCGACCTTCAGAGGCGATTCGAGAAGTTCGCCGTTGAGGTTTGAGAAGATCTCTTGCGCGTCGAAATCGCCCCAGATCGCCGTGCCGTCCTTATACGGCGCGTCCGCGTGCTTACGACCGATGATAATGTCCGTGAAGCCGAAGTTCTGGCGATAGATCGCGTGCATGACCGCTTCTTTCGGGCCGCCGTAGAACATCTTGATGTCGAGACCAAGCAGGATAACGCGATCCGGAACTTCTTCGCCGAGCTTCGTCCAAAGTTCGCGATCTGAGTCTCCTTCGCCAAGCGCGCGATCCGCGATGAGCTTTTCGTACGTCTGCATACGGATTTCCGCGTTCACGTCGTCTCCCTTTGTTTCCCCGACGAGGGGATTGAGGCACGCACCCGCGTTATATCCGTCCTTCAAAAGCTTTTCGAGCCCGTAGACGAGCGCGTATTCGTGCGCGCGGTGCAACGGGTTGCGCGTCTGGAACGCGACGACGCGATTCCAGCCGCGTTTGGCGATGAGCGCGCGCGTTTCCGTCGGCGAAAGGACGTACTTGCCGAAGCTCGCGTTCTTCTTCTGCGGGAAGACGCTGATTTCGCCGCCCAGGAGCCATGTGTACGCCGCGTCGTGAACGAGCGCCATATCCGCGCCGGGGTGATCCGTGCGATCCGTAAGATAGACCGCCTTGAGATAACGCGCCTTGTCCCAAGGGAAGACGTCGCTGATTTTGAGCGTCGCCACGATTTCGCCGTTTTCGGCGACGAGCGCGACTACTTGACCGATCTTCAGCGTTTTCGCCTGTTCTTCCGTCACAGGAAGGGAGAGCGGAATCGTCCACGCGTACTTCTTGCCTTCATATTCAATGACCGCTTCGTCGAGAACGCGGTTGAACGTTTCGGAGTCCATCGGGCCGGAAAGGGGCGTCAACGCGCCGTCTCCCCAGCGGTAGACCGTCGAAAGATCCGCCGCGCTCACTGGAACCTTCACGAGGCTCGCCGCCGCTTCGCGACGCGCGGATACCTCGTCCGCGGCTATTTCTCGGCATACCGGCGTCGTACGCCCCCCGTGATAAAGAATAAGATCGCTCATCTGTTACTCTCCGTATACGTTCTAATGCTACGCTGTCGCGCGTCTCTACGCGCTATCGTTTCTTCTTGATTATACGCTTCGCTTTTCTACTGAAAAGGAGCGGGGGAGCGTCTCGCGATAAAGACGCAGTTTCCCCTACGCCCTATCGACTAAAGCTCTTGCGTCGCTTTAGCAAGATCCTCGAAATACTCCGGATACGTCTTGCTCACGCACGACGGATTTTCGATCGTCACCCCCGGCACGCGAAGTCCCGCGAGCGCGAAGCTCATCGCCATGCGGTGATCGTCGTACGTCGCGATCGTCGCGCCGTGCAGACGTGGCGCGGGAACGACCGTGAAACCGTCGTCCGCCTCGTGCGCCGTCGCTCCGAGCTTGCGCAATTCCCGCGTGAGCGCCGCGATTCGATCCGTCTCCTTTACGCGCATATTCGCAACGTTGCGCACCGTCGTGCTAGAGTCCGCGAAGAGCGCGACGACCGCAAGAGTCTGCGCGACGTCGCTGCACGCGTTCATATCCGTGTCGATCCCGTGAAGAGGCGCGAGAACTCCTTCGCTTACGAAAGGACGTTCCACCGTGATCGAATCCTCCCGCCACGTCGTTCGGCACCCCATTTTCTCAAGGCAATCGACGAACGCGACGTCCCCTTGCAACGAGTTGCGCGAAAGGCCGTGGATCGTCATCGAGCCGCCGAGAATCGCGGGGAGCGCGAAAAAATAGCTCGCCGCCGACGCGTCCGGTTCGATCGCGTATTCTCGACCGACGTAGCGACCCTGATCGAACCCCCAGAAGCGGCGCAGAGCCGCGTCGCTTTCCGGACGCGCGCCGAACGCGCGCATCACCTCGAGGGTCATTGCGACGTAAGGCTTCGACGCGAGCGCGCCACTGATGGAGACCTCGATCGGACGACCTGCGAGAGGCGCGGCCATGAGGAGCCCGCTAAGAAATTGACTCGAAACGTTCGCCGCCATTTCCACTTGAGACGGCGCGTTTTCAGGGCGCGAACCGCGAACGAGGAGGGGAGGGCAGTCGTTCCCCGCTTCCGATTTGGCGTCCGCCCCGAGCGTGTTGAGCGCCGCGAGGAGATCTCCGATCGGGCGCTTCCTCATCCTTTCTTTGCCGTCGATTCGATATTCGCCGTCGGGAGAGAACGCGAGCGCGGCAGTGAGAAAACGCGCCGTCGTGCCGCTGTTGCCGACGTAGAGCTCCGCCTTTTTGACGGGGAACCCCGCGCCGCCGCCGCCGTCGACTTCGACGCGTTTGGCCGCGGCGTCGAAGGTCGCGTTCACGCCGAGGGCGCGTAGCGCGTCGAGCATGAGGCGCGTGTCTTCCGCGTCGAGCGCGCCGACGAGCGTTGTATGGCCTTGCGCGAGCGCCGCTAGAAGGAGCGCGCGATTCGTGACGCTTTTCGAACCGGGGGGCGTCGCTTCCGTCGCGGTCAAGCGGGAGAGGGGAACGGCGTAAAGAGGCGCGGTAATCATGAGTTGCTCCTTAGGTTTCTGACGGGAATGAAATACGAACGCGCGCGCTCAATTATACCCTTCTACGCGCCTTTGCGCAGGCGGCGCCTTCATTTTTCCCTCTTCCCCCAAGGGCGTGGGGCCGTAGGCGCGCGATTCCGAGACGGGGCGCGAGTAGAATTCCGGCGGGAACGTCGGACCGGGCTGAGTCGACTGAGTCAGCTGTTGCGTCGGGGAGGAAGAGGGCGTCGAGGAGGGGCGCGCCGGGAGCGGCGTCCTCGAGGGGGAGTACGCTGTTGAAGAACGCTCGGGGGCCGCGCTCCGGAATTGCGACGGATCGTACAGCGCGAGGTGACGAGCGAGGATGCGACGCACTTCGTTGATCGCGTCGAATTGCGTGTGAACCGTCGTGTGACTCGCGGGCGCTTCGAATTCCGACTCCACGTCGTCGCGGTGCGCGCTGTCGAAGTCGACGACCCCGTCCGTCTTCTTAGGCTTATACTTCCGATTCGCCTGATTCGGCAAGACGCCGACGATATTGTTGAGCGCGACGTTCGACGGGATCGGGAGCGAGTCGAGCGCGCGGAAGATCGGACAGTCGGGATCGAGGGAGTCGACGCTTGTCGTCGTTTCGAGGAGCGTCGGATCGTACTTGAGGTTTTGCTTCTTTCCGACGATCGACGAGCGGATTACGCCCATGACCGTCTGAGGCGCGTCGATCGCGCGTTCCGCGATCCATTTCGTGAACGAGTTCGCGAAATGGCTTCCGCGGAAGGGCGTCGCGATCGTAATCACGCGTCTCACGTTCGGGTTTGGATCGAAGAAGAACCATTCTTTGACGTTTCGACGCGTCGCGTTGTCGAAATTGAAGGAGTCGAGGGGCTCTTTGGAGACGAGGTTCCAGATCCGATCGCCGCTTTCTTGCACCTGCATGCGCGACACGAGGCTTCCCATGCTGTGCCCGATAAGGACGATATTCTTGAGCGCGGGGGACTCTCCGTTCGGGTCGACGAGTTCTTTGAGGGCGTTGAGTTCGCGTCGCAGTGTCGCCGCGGACGCCCAGAAGGGCTGACCCGACGGGTAAAAGAAGAACCAGAATTGGAAGCTGTTTTGAAGTCCGTGATCGCTACGTACGGCGTTGTACATCTCCATCCACGTGACGGGTGAGGAGGCGAGGCCGTGCGTCATGACGACGGGTATTTTGTTGGGATCGTAGGGTTCGAAGAGATAGAGCCCTTGAAGTTGCCGTTCCGTCTGGGCGTCGTCGCCGACGGCGAAGGTCGTCTGGAGCTTTTCGGGGGTGAGGAGGCTTGTTCGAGTCGCGGCGCTATAGAGTTCGTCGTTGGTGGTGAGGTGATATGCGAGGGGAGTGGTGAGATCCGCTTCGAGGGGGAAGACGGAGCCTTTGACGACGAGGTCAGGGGTTTTCAACGGGTCGTAGATTTCGAGGACGAGTTCGGTCGGCGCGTCGAGACTTGCGAAGACGTTGTCGTCGGAAGAGGGAATCGGCCTGAGGAACGCGGTGGCGGGGAAGAAGACGTCGGCGGGATAGTATTTTTCTTCGAGTCGCGCGGGGGTGGGGCGGGTGCGCTGGACGACGAGAGGGGTTCCGATCCCGGACTTGCGGAAATTCATGTTGAGAGACTTGACGGGGCAGTCCGCGGCGACGCGAAATTCTCCGAATTCGTCGGGACGCCAACCGCCGTCGGCGATTTTAACGCGTACGTTGACTGTCGAGGTCTCCGTCTGGACGCGGGCGACTTCGCCGTGTCGGAAGGGGAAGGGAACGGCGGTTTTTTTCTCGAAGACGTCGGCGAGAGCGAGATGGAGAAAGCGTTCCGTGGCGCCGTTGTAGAGGAGAAGAGCGTCGGCGAGTCGACCGTTCCAAGTCGCGAGTTGACGCTCTTCCGCGTAATAGGGATTGAAGAGAAAATGCCAGGTATAGGTAATGACGTCGAAGTAGAGTCGTTGCGCGGCGAGCGGTCGTCCCTTTTCGTGACGCCGCGCTTCGATATACGCCGACTCCGCGTATGCGTAGACGAGATCCGCCGTCGGATTCGCGGCGACGAATTCGCGGAAGGACGCGAGTTCGTCCGCGTCCTTCGGGCGCGTCAACGCGTTTTCCTGAAACGTCGACGTCGTGTTTGCGCTAGGCGTCGGCCCCGAGGGGCGATCGAGTTCGAAACGCCGATCGGCGGCGTTGTAACGACCTGTTGAAAGGAGCATGCACCCGGCGCACTGCGTCGCGAGAAACGCGATCAGGAACGTCGCAAGGCAACGCGAAAAGGCTTGGACGATACGACTCGACGACATAATCATGGACGCGTCACGCGTCTTCGGCTATCAGAAGTTTTTTGAGACTGCTCAAATACGACGCGACGAGAATCGGCGTCACGTCCGACCAATTTTCGACTTTGCGCGTAAGGATCGCGACCTTGAGGGATTCGACCGCTTCCATGAGGTCGGCGGGGAGTTCGTCGAGGGCCCCCAGCTCGCTCAAGACCGACGCGGTCAAGATCTTCGGGCGGTCTTCCGTCTCCCACGGCTCCGTTTCGCCGGAGAATTCGCCTAGGGGCGCGGAATCGTCCTTCTTCGCCTTCTTCTTCGACGCTTTTTTCGGTTCGAGATCGCCGCCCTTCTCTTTCGTAGTCTCGGTCGTCTTCCCGTTGATTGGCGCGTTCGAGTCGTTATAAGGATTGACGTCTTCGTCCTCGACGACGTCGGAGTCCGCGTCGTCACGAGGGGGCGTCTGGAGGGACGGGCCGTACTTTTCCCATCGCGCGACGCGCGTTTGCGCTACGGAGAGCTTTTCGGTCGACGCGCGTTGCAACCATTCTTCGGCGTCGTCCCAGTCGAGTGCCGCCTGATAGTGGCTCCAATAGAGATTCGGTAGCGGCGGTTCGGCTCCGAATCGTTCGTAGACGCGGCGCAGGCGTCCCACGTGCTGCGGGGAAACGCCGCCGATGCGTTGCGCGATTGCGTCGTCGGAGTAGACGCGACGCGGAAGCCTCGCCTCTTGCAATTTGGCGCGCCAAGAATGAACGACTTTTCCCTTTTCCCAGTTCGTCTTGCTGACAAGAACGTTCCAGAATCCGACAAATTCCGACGCGATCTCGTCGATTAACGGCTCTTTCTCCGGCGGTACCGGCGCGTCGTCGTCGTCGGACGTCTCGTAGCCTTCGGGTTCCGTAAAATCGCTAAATTCTGAAAGTTCCGCGATCGGCGCGACTTCCTCGGTCTCTTCCCATGGCGCGACCGACTCGATCGGACTGCTCGACATAACGCCCTCCTTCGTGCTGCGTTGCGACTACTCGATGACAAAAAAAAGACGGAAGATCTTCGGAGAACCGAGGATTTCCGTCTGAATCATGCGCAATTATCGTCGCAAGCGCAAGGTCTTTTAACGACCTTTATTCCCCCATCGCGCGTTTGTTCGCCCACACTTGAGCGCCGTTGATGACAAGGAGAAGCGCGAAGGAAACGAGGAGCGTCGCCAGCGCCACGATCGCCGCCGCTTCAAGGTTGTTTTCTTCCGTCTTTTCGAAGATCATGCTCGAGATCGTTTGCGTCTTACCGGGAATCACGCCCCCGATGAAGATGACCGTCCCGTATTCTCCGAGCGCGCGCGCGAACGCCATTGTGAAACCGCTGACATGCGCCGGAAGGAGGGAGGGGAAGATCACGCGCCAGAAGGTCTGCCAACGTGACGCCCCGAGGCTCGCCGCCGCTTCCTCCATCTCCTTGTCGAGCTCTTCTATCGCCGGCTGAAGCGTGCGAACGACGAAGGGAAGACCGATGAAGATCAGCGCGAGCGTGACGCCAAGTTCCGTGTTTCTCACCGCGAAAGGAAGGCGCGAACCGATCCACCCCGCGTCGGAGTAGAGACGCGCGAGCGCGATCCCAGACACCGCCGTGGGGAGCGCGAAAGGAAGATCGATCATCGCGTCGAGAATTCGACGTCCGGGAAAGCGAACGCGCACGAGCGTCCACGCGACGATCAAACCGAAGAACGCGTTCACGCACGCCGCAAAAAACGACGTTCGAAGCGTCAGGAAGAACGCTTTCTTCACTAAGATGTTGGACATGATCTCTTTCGCTTCCTGGAAAGATACTCCGGACGCGACGACGAAGAGTCCTGACAGGGGGATTAACACCACGAGACAAAGGTACGTTAGGGTGAACCCCATCGTGATGTTAAAGCCGGGAAGGACGCTACGCTGAACGATTCTCATGACTGACCTCGGCGGGCGTTATTGCTGACTCACGAATTCAAGTTGCATCTGGCTGTATTTACCCTTCTCGCCGAAATGCTCTTCTTGCGCGCGACCCCAACCGCCGAAGATTTCGTCGACCGTAAAGAAGGTCGCCTCGGGGAAGTCCGCCGCGTACTTTTCGAGAACCGTCGGATCGGAAGGACGATAGTGACGCTTCGCGATCAACTCTTGCGCTTCGGGACTGTACAAGTACTTCAGGTATTCTTCCGCGATATCGCGCGTTCCCTTCGCGTCGACGACCTTGTCGACGACCGCCACGGGGGGCTCCGCCTTAATGGTGAGTTCAGGAACGACGATTTCGAGGGCGTTTTGGGAATATTCTTTGGCGAGTATCGCTTCGTTTTCCCAGGCGATGAACGCGTCGCCGACGCCGTTTTTGACGAAGTCGTCGGTCGCGCCGCGCGCGCCGCTTTGCATCCCTTGTTGGGCGGCGTTCATGAAGACCTTCTTGGTGAATTCATAGGCGCTTTTTTGGGCCGCCGCGAGCTTTTCTTCGGAGACGGAGCCGTTTTTGAACGCGTCGAGTCCCCCTTCGTCGGCGAGCGCCTTATTGAGCGCGTGCCCCCACGCCGCGAGGTAATTCCAACGCGCGCCTCCGGAGCTCTTCGGGTTCGGCGTTACGACTTTGACGTCGTCCCGCGCGAGGTCGTCCCAACCTTTGATACCCTTCGGATTCCCTTTACGCACGAGGATGACGATCGATGAAACGTAAGGGCAACTGTTGTTCGGGAGGCGTTTCTGCCAATATTGATCGCTCGCGGGATCGTCCGCGCTGGGCGAGAAGAGCCCCGCTTTCGCGACAAGATCGACGTCGCTTGCGAGCGCGAGCGTCACCACGTCCGCTTCGAGACCCGTCGTGACCGCGCGCGCCTGCGCTCCTGAACCGCCGTTGCTCTTTTCGATCTCGATCGTTTCTCCCGTCGTCTCGAGCCAATGTTGCGTGAAAAGCGCGTTGTAATCCGCGTACAGTTCGCGCGTCGGATCGTACGATACGTTGAATATTTCGCGATTCCCCGAGCCGGGGGTGCAACCGATTGCGACGAACCCCAACGTTAGCGCGGCTAATATGCCCGCTATGACCAATTTCTTCATCTTTTAAGTTCTCCTAGCTACTTCGTCGCGCTATTATCGCGCCGATTTTCGCCGATTTAAAGCGCTATTCTGCGCTTATCGGCTAAGAGACGCCGCCCTATTTATCTTTTTTTAACCAGAAACTCCCCTTTTCTCTCGATTGGGGAGACGGCGTGACTGACGAATTCGTGTTATACCAAAGACGTACCGTCTCGTAAAGACCTTACGTTTGGATGTTTAAGTAAATTGCGTTTTTTTTAACAACGACAACAGGTATGAGTGTGACGATTATTCAGAAAATTCGTCTCTTCTCCTTCTCTTTTTGATCATTCGTTTTGATTTTTATCTTCGCAAGAATTGCAAATGCGAAAATGAAGAGTTTAATATTTGTTTCTTGGCGCTGTTTCGCCAGGAGAAATGGGAATACAAAGGGAAGCAGGATGTTGACTCGACACAACCGTTACAAGAACCTGTTGAAGCGGTCATGGAATGGAAAAAGCACGCGATTCGTATGCACAATCGCGTGCCTGTTTGTATTTCTTGCGATTTCTCCGATCGAAGGAGCGATTCCTGCGGAGAAACCGCGGACGAAAATCGTCGCGCAAGAGCAACTTGCTCTCAATAAGGACGGGATTCAGACGCGGTACCCGAGCGTCGCGAAGATCGTCGGGCGTTCGCATCCTAAGAACGGCGAAGAAGAAGGCGTCGTCTCCATTCCCCTCTATTACGGTTCGGGATTCTACGCCGCGCAATACGCTTCGTGGGGGATCGTCTTAACGAACTGGCACGTCGTGAGCGAAGTCGACGCGTCGATTGAGGTCGTCTTTCCGAGCGGAACGTATCCAGGGCGCGTGGTTCTCCTCGACGATCTGTGGGATCTCGCCGCGATTATCATACCGAAGCCGCAAGACGTCCTTCCGCTCCCTATTTCTCGACAGATGCCCAAGAAGGGGAATAACGAGAGGCTGTGGACCGCGGGCTATGGTCCGAAAGAAGGGCTCGCCGATTTCAAAATCCAAGAAGGAAAGTTCGTCGATTACGTCGCTCTTGGCGCGCCGGGCGCGACGGGAAACGACGAGCAGTACGACGTCGACAATTTCCTCTACGAGACGATGATGATCGACGTCGGCGTCCGCTCCGGCGATTCCGGAGGGCCGATCTTTAACGAATACGGCGAAGTCGCGGGCTGTTTGTGGGGCTCCGATCAGGTCAGCTCGATGGGAACCCCTTGCGGGCGGTTGCAGCTCTTCCTGATGCGCGCGATCGAAGAGGCGGCAAACCTCCGCGCGAAAAAGCTCGTCTTAGCGGAGCCCGGCGACGATCCTGACCGCGTCGACGACTGGGATGGCGCCGATTTTCGATACCCGCGTGTCGACGAAAAGACGAAGTCGACCGCTATCGAATACGCCTTGCCTCTCGCGACCCTCTATCCCACGTCCGACAAACCCGTCTACGCGTCGGGAAACGGCGTCGACACTCCCCAAGCGTTGCGCGCTCTCGGCGCAGACGCGATCGAGCATGTCAAAGACGTTAAGAACGCGCTCTGGCGCGCGCAAAAGTCCGGCGCGTTGCCTCCGTCCCCCCCGATTTACTCCCCCTCCTTCGTCGGCATGCAGTTCCTTTGTCAAGCAGACGTCCCCGAGCTGGCGACCCAAGAGAGCTTCCAGACTCTCGACGCCGCCGCGATGGATCGCGCACGCAAACTCTATGTTCGCGCTCCCAACCCGCGCGACGCCCTTGATATTGACGAAGAGTTTGCGGAGGCGGAATCCCCTCAGTACATGAACGCCGCCGTCGTGCGCTCGAAAGAGGAGCGGCGATTCCCCAACGCCTCTTCCCCCGTCGCGCCGAAGACGGAAAACGCCCAGAAGCGCTTTACTCCCCTCGAAGCGTACGTGATGTTCTGCGTCGTCGTCCTCTTTCTCTTCGTTATGGCGATGCCCCGACATTCCAGACGCGAGCTCCAATCGGCGCGCGCCAGGGATCTTGCCCCGCGCGGCGACGATTGGAAGCGTCCGTAAAATCGAGCTTGTGGAAAACGCTCCTTCTCTCTATACTACCCGAGTCGGTTGTGTTTAGTTGCGCGGACGCGCAGTCGCATCATGTAGAAGGGATCGGGAGCGATGAAGAGCTTGTGGAAAAATGTGGCTTGGCAAGACTTTGTTCTTCCGGCGTTTGCGATCGCAAGTTTTCTCGCGCTTCTCTTTAAATTGCCGACCCCCGTCATGGATATTCTCTTGGCGGCGAACCTTGCGATTTCCGTGTCGATTTTCCTCACGACGTTTTTCGTTCGCAAGCCTCTCGAGTTCAGTTCCTTTCCGACCGTTCTCCTTACGACGACCCTCTATCGCCTCGTCCTCAACGTTTCGACGACGCGTCTCATCTTGACGCAAGGGGACGCCGGGCGCGTGGTCGACGCCTTTAGCCGTTTCGTCGCGGGGGACAATATCGTCGTCGGGGGCGTGATCTTTTTGATCTTCGTGGTGATTCAATTCGTGGTGATTACGAAGGGAGCGACGCGTATCAGCGAAGTGACGGCGCGTTTCACGTTGGACGCGTTGCCGGGGCGGCAATCGGCGATCGATTTCGACCTCAACGCGGGCAACATCACGGAAGCGGAAGCAAAGGCGGCGCGCGCGGAGTTGTCGGAGCAGTCGGACTTTTTCGGCGCGATGGACGGCGCGAGTAAGTTCGTCCGCGGCGACGCGATCGCCGGGCTCGTCATCGTCGTTATCAACCTCCTGGGGGGGTTCTGCGTCGGACTGATTCAGAATGGGATGAGCATATCGGAAGCGGCGTCGTTGTACGCGCGGTTGACGATCGGCGACGGCCTCGTTTCCCAAGTGCCCGCGTTCCTCATCTCGCTTGCGATGGGCCTCCTCGTCGCTCGTACGTCGCGGGAGCAAAACGTCTCGAACGAGGTGTTGCGTCAGACCTTTGGGCGATCCGTCGTCTTGGGCGCGACGGGCGTTTTTTTGATCTTCCTCTCCGCGACGGGTTTGCCGACCCTTCCGCTTTTGACGATGGCCGCGGGGGTTTTGGTTTTGGCGTGGATGACGAAGCGTCGCGAGGACGCGGAGCAAGAGAACGTCGCCGCGTCGGGGGGCAAGAGCGCCGACGCTAAGTCGGGGGACGAGTCAAAGAAGGAAGACGAGGAGTTGGAGAATTCGCTACGCGTCGAACCGTGCGTCGTCGCAATCGGAGCGGGTTTGGCGAGCGTCGCGATTCCGGAGGAGGGGCCGACGCTCCTCGACAGAGTCAAGCGTGCGCGACGCGAATTGGCGACCTCGCTAGGCTTGATCTTGCCCAAAACGCGCGTGATCGACGATCCGACCCTCGACGACGCGCATTATGTCGTTCGATTCAACGGGCTCGTCGCCGCGCGGGGGGGGCTCTATCCGCAGATGCTCGTCGCCGTCGATACGGGGTACGCTTTTTCGGAGCTTAAAGGACTTTCCCTTCGCGCGCCGGGGGGCAAGAAGGCGTTCTGGATCGAACCCGACGCGGAGCAGAACGCGCTCGACGAGGGGTATGAAATCATGACGCCGGGGGATCTGATCGAAGGCGCCCTCGTGGAGGCGGCGACTCGCGACGCGCGGACGCTCCTCTCCCGCGACGCCGTCAAACGCCTCTTGGAGCGCCTTCACGAAACGGATCCCGCGCTCGTCGACGAAGCGATCGCGCCCGACGATCAGGACGAGGCAAGGCCGCGTCGCGCGATCGCGAAGATTCATGCGATTCTCAGACTTCTCCTCTGGGAACGCGTCTCGATCCGCTGTTTCGACGCGATCTTGGAAGCGTACAACGACTTGGTTTTGCGTGAAGTCGACCCGAACGAATTTCGCGCTCTCGAGTATATCCGCGTTCGGATCGGAAAGGGGATCGTCGCGCCCTTCCTTAGCGAGGACAACGAGCTTCAAGCGGCGATGCTGGCGCCCGAATGGGAGGACGACCTCCGCGCGTCTCTCCGTCGGCGCGACTCGGGGGAACCGTATTTTGCGCTTGAATCGGGGCGCGTGAAGGCGCTTGCGGACGCGTTGCGCGACGCGGGGAACGAGCTTGACGAGCTGACGGTTCGGCGCCTCCTTCTGACGGGTGGCGATCTTCGATACGCGCTGAGCGCGTTTGCGCGCGAACGCGGGCTCGAATGGACGATCGTCGCGTACGACGAGGTGGGGCAGGGAACGCGGGTTTTGCAACAAACTTTTGTCGAGTGGAAATAAAATCTTGGCGAAGCGCAGAGAAAGGGGACAAACCCCTCGACAAAAAAACGCGATAATGATATAATCATACAATAGAGGATTTGGGGGTAGGCCTCGAGACGGTTGCATATTCTATATTTTGGGGCTCTGGTGCACATAGAGGGCGCAAAATGAAAGAAAGACGGTACGGTTACGGACCTTGGGAGTATCGCTACATCTGCACGAGTTGCGGACATGCGGTGCGCGAGCCGAAGAATTTGACTCCTTGCAAAATTTGCGGCGGAGAGTTCGGTCCAAAAATCTCCGTGCGCAAGCTCTATCTTGAACCGGAGCGACCCGACGAGATCGTCGAAGTCGAATACCAGTTGCCGAAGAATTTTTGGGATCGTGTCAAGGAGGCGCTCGGGTTGGAAGTGAAGCCGCGTTATGCGGTTCGCGAAGAGCGGCGTCGCGCTCCAAGACGATGGCGATGGCAGACCCACGCCGAGATTGAGGAAGAGTCGGGCGTCTTGCGCCATGAGGACTTCCTCTGAGTTTCTCTTTGACCCTTTTAGAAAATACCCCCTTTTATTCTCGCGCGTTCTGAATATAATGAAAGAGCTTGTGACGCGTAGGCGTCGCAATCGGGGCGTAGCGCAGCCTGGCTAGCGCATCTGCTTTGGGAGCAGAGGGTCGCACGTTCGAATCGTGTCGCCCCGACTTTTCAGGAGCTGTTTTATCGACGCGCTCCTTTTTTATTTCTTGCTTTCTCCCTTTGCCGCCCCTTTGCGCCCGTTGACGCGCGGCGCCTCGCGCTGTAAAATAACGGCGACACTCTGTTTCAGAATACTTATTGGTTCGTGAGGAATTGGATATGGAGCGACAAGAGAAAACGGCGGAAGAGGCTCCGCAACTGCGCGTTCCCGCGTTGGCGGGAGCTTTGGCCTGGTTGATTCCCGGCGCGGGGCATCTTTATCAGCGGCGTTATTTTAAGGCCGCCGTCTTTGGTCTCTCCGTCTGGACGTGCATGATCGTCGGATGTTGGATGGGAAGTTACACGCAAACGCTGGAGGACGGCTCCGCGCGGCGTCATGTCGCTCGCGACGTCTACTGCTCATGGCGTCCCGGCGACGTGCGACTCGCATTCGTACCCCAAGCCTGCGTCGGCCTCATGGCGCTTCCCGCGTTCAAACAGGCGCGTCATCCTCAAGACGCGACCGACTCGATCTCGTCGACTGCATTCGCTCCCCCTCGGCGCCAAGGCGAGGAAGGAACTCGACCGAATCAGCCGACCACGGACGACCTGTGGGGAACCCTTCATTCGTGGTTTGAATTCGGAACCCTCTACACGATGGTCGCCGGAATGCTCAATCTTTTAGCGATTTTCGACGCGATCGGCGGTTCGAATATCCAGCGGCGCCGCGAAGAGGAAGAGGCGCAAGAGAACGCGAAGAAGGAGAAGGGGTTCCTCGCGCGCTTGATCGAAAAAGCGTTCGCGACTAAGAAAGAGGAAGAGAAGAAATGAGCGAAGAAGAACCAAGGCCGCGCCTTGCCGGGAAGAAGAAGCCTGCCGCGTCGATCGGATACGAACATGAAATTCAGATCCGCGTTCGTTATCAAGAGACGGATCAGATGGGCGTCGTATACCACGGCAACTACTTTACATACTTTGAAATGGGGCGCACGGAGCTTCTCCGCGCAGCGACGGGCGTCAGCTATCGCGACGTCGAGAATCACGGCGGCATGCTCGTCGTCGTCAAGGTCGAATGCGCGTATATTAAGCCTGCGCTTTACGACGATTTGTTGACCTTAAAGACGCGCGTCGCCAAGATTTCGCAGGCGTCGATCGAGCACGAGCACGAGCTCTATCGCGACGGCGAGCTCCTCGTCAAGGGACGCGTCAAGCTTGCCTACGTCAGCAACGAGGGGAAGATCATCCCCGTTCCGGATTGGATTCGCGATTTGACGAAGCCCGGAAGCGCGACCGACGAGAGTGCGACGGTCGGCAAGGATTCATAAAAAGCTCTGAGTTAGGAGTAGAAAATGGACGCCTATTTTATCACGGGGGCGACTGGATTTATCGGATGCGCGTTGGCGCGCCGCTTGGC
Organism: Paratractidigestivibacter sp.; assembly: GCA_963628165.1. Taxonomy (GTDB): domain Bacteria; phylum Planctomycetota; class Planctomycetia; order Pirellulales; family Thermoguttaceae; genus RUG369. The sequence continues at coordinate 28,969 of CAVGEG010000018.1, forward strand.
GGAATCAGGAGCCAGGGTTCGGTGTTTGGCGCGACCCAATTCGAATCGCGAGCGCCTGAAGAATTACAACGTGGAATTTGTCGAAGGGGATCTCGACGACGTCGAAGCGTTGGCGAAGGGCGTCGAAGGGGTTCAGGGCGTCTTTCATCTCGCGGGGCTCACGCGCGAGATGAAGTCGGGGGATTTCATGCGCGTCAACTGCGGGGGAACCCTCAATTTGGCGCAGATTTGCGCCAGGGCGCTACGTCGACCTGTCTTCGTGACCGTCTCGTCCCTTGCGGGCGCGGGCGTCGGCGTGAAGGCGGACGCGCTCAGCGGCGACACGCAGGAGCGGATTTATTCGGGAAAGCGTCGTCGACGAGAGACGGACGCTCCCCGACCGATTTCCCCTTATGGTCGCAGTAAATTCGCCGCCGAGAATAATCTCCAACAGCTCGCAAACGAACTCCCGATCACCGTCGTCAGGCCCCCGTACGTCTTTGGCGAAGGGGACGCCGCGTCGCGTCAGCTCTACGTGATGGCGAAGAAGCGCGGGAATTTCGTCCTACCCGGATGGCGCGACCAGTACTATTCCTTCGTTTACGTCGAGGATCTCGTCGACGTCTTGATCGCCGCGATGCGACAGGGGGAGCGCCTGACGACGACGAGTTTGACGCCCGCCGCGGATCCGCGCTCTTCCTCGCCCGTATGTTCCGGCAAGGGAATCTACTTTGCGACCGCTCCCGCTCCGATCCTCTTCTCCGATTACGGCAAAATGGTCGGTCGCGCCTTCGGACGCAAGGGCGCCCGCGTCTTTCGCGTCCCCCCCGTCGGGGTGCTCGGCGCGGGGGTTGTCGGCGAAATCCGAAAAGCATGGTTTAAGGCGTCCCCTGCGGTCGACCTGAACAAGGCGGTCGAAGCGCTTAGCGGTCCGTGGATCTGCTCCGCCGCCAAGGTCGAGAAGGAACTGGGTGTCGCGATTTCGTCCGACCTCGCATCGAAGTTTCGACGCGTCGCGCTATGGTATGAAAATCAAGGGTGGTTGAACTGACGCCCTTGCGTGTGTCAACATAATTCATGAGGAGTATGGATCGAAATGTCCGCGAACGTTTCCGCCGGCACGGTGGAACTTGCAAGCGTCGCCGTCGGTTATGAAGTTCTCGACGCGCTCATCAAGGCCGCCGACGTCGTCGTTCTGCAAGCCCGACACGTTTGTCCCGGAAAATTCTTCATTGTCTACTCGGGAAAGATCGCCGACGTCGAGATCGCGATGCAAACCGCGCTAAAGGTTGGCGGCGAGTTCGTCGAAGACTATCTCACTGTCGCGAACGCGCACCCTGGACTCTTCCCCGCGATGGCGCAAACGGTCGCGCTACCCCCCGGCAAGCTCTTGTCCCTCGGCGTCGTGGAGACGAAGACCGCCACTTCCGCGCTCATCGCCGCCGACGCCGCCGCGAAGGCCGCCGACGTCACCCTGCTCAAGATCGTCTCCGCTACGATGCTCGGCGGGAAGGGATACTTCACTATGACTGGATCCGTTGCGAGCGTCGAGACCGCGATCGAAGCCGCGCGCGTCTCCATCGAGTCGCGCGGAACTCTCGTCAACGCCTCCCTGTTGCCGAATCCCCCCCGCGAGCTCTTCCAAGAAATCTGATCGCACCTTACGAAGGAATATCGCGATATGAAAATCGTAGTCGTTGGATCCCAAGGAACGTTGGGACGCGAGTTAGCTAAGAGTTGGAACGATTCGCGCGTCAATCGTCGTGTCGCCGAAAATCTCGGCGCGAAAGAGGATACGCGCCAAGACGAAATCATTCCCCTCAATCTCCCCGATTTCGACGTCTGCTCAAGACTTATCGCCGTCGACACAATCGTCGGGTTTCGTCCCGACGCGATCGTCAACGCCTCGGGCGTCAACCTGATCGACTGGCTCGAAACGCGTCCCAACACGGCGCGCACGATCCACGAGCACGGCCCCGCGAATATCCGCGACGCGGCGCGGCGCGTCGGCGCCCTCTTCGTTCAGTTCGGGTGCGGCGAGGTCTTTTATCGTTCGCGCCTGCAAGAAGGCGCCGCGGACGCGCGAGAACGCGAGACCTCCCCCGAACGCGCCCGACTCGCCGTCGAACATTTCGCCGACCCTGCAGTCGTCGACCTCCCGATCGATCCGAACGCCGAAGGTTTTGACGAAACGACGATCCCGAACCCCGCGAGCGTCTACGCCAAGACGAAGCTCGAGAGCGAACGCGTCGCCGCCGAAGCGCCGAAGTCGTTGATTCTCCGCTTTTCGTCCCTCTTTGGCGAAACGACCGAATATTCGAGCGGCAATCTCGTCGCGTCCCTCCTCAAAGCGTTCTGCCGCGCGCGACGCGTCAGCGCGATCAACGACTGCGTCATGGAGCCCCTCTGGGCCGTCGACGTACTCTGCGCCCTTAAAACGCTCCTGCGCGTCGAAGCTCGAGGCCTTGTCCATCTTACCGCTGGATCGCGGGCGACCCCCGAAGACGTCGCCCGCGAACTGCTCGACGCTTCCGGACTCCGCGGACGCGAAATCGTCGGCGTCCCGATGAAGGAATACGGCGTCTCGGCTCCACATTCGGTCTTTACTCTCCTAAAATCTCAGCGCGCGCAAGAGTGGAGCGACGTCTACCGTATCCCCGATTGGCGACGCGCCGTCCGCGATTGCCTCGACTGGAGACAAGCCCAGTTTTGAGCCCCTCTTAGCCGTAGAAGGGAAGGGATATGCTCGTCTATATTATTCAGAAAAACGGCGTGAAGACGCCCGTCGAGATCGAGTTTCTCGAAAGACTCGTGCGCGAAGGCCGCCTGGATCCCGACGTGACCCTCGAGATCGACGGCGAACGCCTCGAAGCGTGGCGCTTTAAGCCCCTCGAAGAGATCTACCGCGAACTCAACGCGCTCCCCGAATCGCGCATCTCCATTCCCGCGCCCCCGCGCGTCGATCTGCCCCCCGAAGAGCGACCCGTTCCGCAAGAGGCTCCCGCCGTCGCGGCGGAGGATCCCCTTGAGCTCCTCGCCGCGCGACGCGTCGACTCCGTCTTCGACCGCGCCGACAAAAAAGAACGCGTCGCCCTCAACCGTCTTGTCGCTGTCGGCTGCGTCCTCTTCCTCGTCGGCGTCTTCTATAACATCGTCGCCGCCGCCCTCGGGCTCGCTTCCGTCGCCGAGATCTTCGACGCCTGCGCCGCGCTCCTCTTCTTCTTCCTCGCGGTCGCCATTTACCGCGCAGTCCGCGCTTTCGTGCGCGCCGACGCGATTCTGCGCGAAACCGAATACTTACGCGCTTCCAAACGGCGCGACGACGAAGACGACGAAGAGACCGACTCTGATTCCGACGCCGCGACCCGTTCCTGATCATACCGTCTTTCAACTCGACTTATCGACAAGGGTTTTACGATGGCGACTCCGCCCCCCTCTTTCCTCGTTTCTTTCGCGACCTGCTTGGCCGTCCTCTTCGCCATTGCGCTCCCCGCGACGCGCCCCCTCCGCGCCTCTTTCGACGAATGGGCCTTTGACCCCGACTTCTTCAACGCGCGTCTGCGCGTTGATTGGCGCGCTCAAGACGCTCCGCGCGTTCCCGAAGCGACCCCGCGCGCTCTCGCCGAGCTCGCGCTACGCGATTGCGCCGCCGCCGACGTCGACTCCGACGAACTCGACGCCTTGAATCGACGCCGCGACGCCCTCGACGCGCGCGACCCCGGCGACTCGCAATGGGACGTCCTCTATTACGACGCGTGCGCGCTCCGCCGCGCCGCGCGACTCGCCGAAATGCGCGAAATCGCGCCCGCTTTCGTCTACGTCAAACATTACGTCCTCGGCGCCTCCCATTACGCCTACACCGAGGATATCTCCGACGAGCCGTATTTCGACACGAGCGTCAATCGCCAGCCAGGGGGCGCGCTATGCTTAGCGACCGTCGGCGACGACGGAACGATTCGGCATGAAGTCTTGGTCGAGAACCCTACGGGGACGATTCGTGATCCGGAGCCGTCGTGGGACGCGAAGGAGATCGTCTTTTCGATGCGCGACGACTTCCTCAAGGACGATTTCCACCTTTACGTCTACAATCTCGAGACGCGCGAAACGCGGCAGATCACCTTCGGACTCGGCGTCGCGGATATCGAGCCTTCGTGGACTCCCGACGGGGGGATCGTCTTCGTTTCGACGCGGTGCGTTCAGAATATCGACTGCTGGTGGACGTACGCGTCGAATCTCTACGCGTGCGACGCGCAGGGACGCTTCCTCCGAAGGCTCGGGATGGATCAGGTTACCGTCAACTATCCCAAGATCCTCGACGACGGGCGCGTGATCTACACGCGGTGGGAGTATAACGACCGCGGGCACATCTACACGCAGCCCCTCTTTCAGATGAATCCTGACGGGACGGCGCAGACCGAATATTACGGGAACAACTCCTATTTCCCGACGTCGATTTTGCACGCGCGCGGAATTCCGGGGAGCGACGCGGTCGTCGGGATCGTCGCGGGGCACCACACGTATCAGCATGGGAAGTTGGCGACGATCGATCGCTCGGAGGGGAATCAGGGAAACGCGGGGATCCGCTACGTCGCGCCGGGGCGTCCTCAGCCGGAAGAGGTCGTCGTCGACCGTTACGGCCAGGATGGGGAGCTCTTCGCGTATCCGTACGCGCTCGACGACGCCAACCTTCTCGTCGCGTACCTTCCCGAAGGGAGCCAAGAGCGAACGTACAAAATTCCCTTCGGCGTCTACTGGTTCGACCTTGACGCGACGCGCGAACTCCTCGCCTACGATCCCGCGATTAGCTCTCTCCAGCCCGCGCCATTATGGGAGCGCGACGCGCCGCCGACGCGTCCCTCCCAGGTCGATTGGAACAAAGACTCGGGTTACTTCTACGTCCAGGACGTCTACGAAGGGCCGGGGTTGCGCGGCGTCGAACGGGGCGAAGTGAAGAAACTCCGCGTCGTCGAGCTCATCTATCGACCTTTCAGCGCTGGATGGAACTGGTGTTGGGGGGAAGCGGGACAGTCGATCGTCTCGGGCCCCTGTTCGATCGGAAACGGCTCGTGGGACGTGAAGCGTGTCTTGGGGGAAGTTCCCGTCGAAGAGGACGGCTCCGCTTTCTTTGAAGTCCCCGCGACGACCCCCGTCTATTTCCAGCTCCTCGACGCGAACGGCGACGTCGTGCAGACGATGCGGAGCTGGTCGACTCTCCAGCCCGGCGAGACCTTCGCGTGCGTCGGTTGCCACGAGCCGAAAAGTTCCGTGATCGCCAACGCCCAGTTCCTCGGCTCCGCGACAACGATCGCCATGAAGAAAGGCCCCGCGACTCTTCAGAAAGTCCTCGATCCCCCCGCGGGCTTCATGCAAGACGCCGGGTTCGACTTCGTTCGCGACGTCCAGCCGATCCTCGACCGACGTTGCGTCGCGTGTCACGACGGCGAAGAAGGCTCCCCCTTCTCCCTAAAAGGGAACGAAGAGGCGCCCCCCGTGGAAGAGCGACAAGAAATCTACGCCGTCGAAAAGCGGCGCTTCACGGTCTCCTACCTGAATCTGACGCAAAACGGCCGACACGAAGGGAAGTGGGTTCGCTGGCTCGGCGCGCAAGATCGTCCCGAGATGATCCCCCCGCGAACGCACGGCGCCGTCGACAGTCCGCTGATCGCGCTTTTCCGCGCGCCCGACGGGAGCGTCGCCGGTCAAGACGACGCGCACCGAAACGTCGAGATCACCCCCGAAGAGCTGAAGATCCTCGCGATGTGGATCGACCTGCTCGTGCCCTTCTGCGGGGACTACTACGCGCACAACAGGTGGAGCGACGGGGATCGCGCCTACTATCGGTATTATAGGGAGAAACGCGACCGAAGCGCCGCGATCGTCGACGCGCATCAGCGCATGAGACGCGACGCGATCGCGTCGGGAAACGTACCCGCGATCGACGCTTTCCCGCAGCTTCAGTTCGGCGGCCTCGAAGATCGCAAGCGTTTCGTCGACGCGACGCTGCAGTGGCGCGCCCCGTCGATCCTCAACGCTCCAGGCGTCGAAAACGTTTACCGAAACGTCGCCCTCAACCCCGACGACGCGCAAGCCTTCGACCGGATGGATCTCAAGTCGTATCCGCACGCTTCCTCCAATAGCGAATTGGCGTTTGCCGACGTCAACGCCGCGAAGAACGCGATCGACGGCGTCCTTCCCGAGGAAGGGAGGGGGAGCGACGTCCCCGCGTGGGTTCCGAATCTTCGCGACGATCTGTGGCTCAGCGTCGAGTTCGGTTGCGACGTCGAGATCGACAAATGCGTGATCTCCCTGCGCGCCGACGCGCGGAACCCCGACGATCCCGCCGCGTTCTGGGAGAAGGGAGCCCTCCGCTTCTCCGACGGGTCGACGCTGGAGCTCGAGTTCGCGCCCACCTCCGCGCCGCAGATCTTCTCCTTCGACAAAAAGCGCGTCTCGAGCGTCGTCCTCGAGAATCTCCGGTCGTCGCAACCCTTGAAAACGCGCGGCGTAACCGAACTCGAGTTCTGGGGCGTCGTCGCCGCGGATTAGTCGCGCGCGTTTGACAAGCTTCCCGGCTTTCTGTTATAATGAGCGCGTTTTATGCATTTGGTGAAACGCGTCTTCCAAGACGCGGAAAGATGGAGTTATGAAACGGAGATTTTGGGAAATGAAACGACTCGCGCTTGCCGCGTGCGCTATTCTTGTCGCCTTCGTATGGCGCGGTTCGTGCGCCGACGCCGCATACGACGACTGGAAGTTCGATCAGAAAGTATTTGAAGAGCGACTCGTTCACGACTGGCTCTTGCAAGACGGGCTCGCCTCCGAGCGCTGTTTCCGCAGCACGCGCGACGCGGAAGCGGAATCCGCCGTGATCGACGCGCTCCTCAAAGAGCTCGAAACGGACGAAAACGCCGATACTTACGGCGAAGAGTTTACTTACGCCGCGTCCCTCGACGCGAACGCTCCGGAATTCGACGGCGCGAAGGTCGACGCGTCGAGCGAGGGCGTCGAGGCGTTGCGAAGCCGTTTCGAAGAGCTTGTCGCCGAGAGCAAGCCCGCCGTCGACCCTCTGTGGCGCAAACTCTATCTCGACGTCTGCCGCGTCCGACGCGCGCGAAGACTCGCCGACGTCGCCGAAACGGCCCTCTCTTTCCTCTACACGAAGCACTACGTCATCGGCGCGAGCCATTATGCTTACACTGAAGACGTCTCCGACGAATGGTATCGGGACTACAGCTGCAACCGCCAGCCCGGCGGCCAACTCATTCGCGCTGACTTCGCCCCAGACGGTTCGATCCGCAACGAAATCCTCGTCAAGACTGACCGCGGAACGCTTCGCGATCCCGACGTATCATGGGACGGAAACCGCGTGCTCTTCTCCATGCGCGACGACTTAGATAAGGACGATTTCCACCTCTACGAGTACGACGTTGACTCGAAGAAGACGCGGCAAATCACTTTCGGCAAGGGCGTCGCCGATATCGAGCCGATCTATCTCCCCAACGGCGATCTCCTCTTCGGCTCAACGCGTTGCACACAGATCACCGACTGCTGGCGCACCGAAGTCTCGAACTTCTACACCTGCGACGATCAGGGACGCTTCATGCGCCGACTCTCCTTCGATCAAGTCACCGTCAACTATCCGAAGCTCCTCGACGACGGGCGCGTCGTCTACACCCGGTGGGACTACAACGACCGCGGGCAGATCTATCCTCAGCCCCTCTTCCAGATGTATCCCGACGGTACGGCGCAGACTGAATTTTACGGAAACAACTCTTACTTCCCGACGACGATCATGCACGCGAGGGGCGTTCCCGGCTCCGATCATGTCCTTGCCGTAGCGGGGGGACACCACACCTATCAGCACGGTAAGTTGATCCTCATCGACCGCGCGAACGGCAATCAGGAGAACGAAGGGTGCGTCTTAGTCGCGCCGATTCGTGAAACCCCCGCCGAAAGGATCGACCAATACGGTCAGGGCGGAGAGCTCTTCGCGTATCCCTTGCCCCTCGACGATTCGACCCTCCTGTGCGCGTATATCCCCTACGAAGGGAAGATGAACGCGTGGAATTACGCCATTCCCTTCGGAATCTACTGGTTTGACTACGACGGCGCCCGCGAACTCCTCGCCTACGACCCCGCGATCAGCTGCGGACAGCCGATTCTTCTCGCCGAGCGCGACAAACCCGTCGTGCGTCCGTCGCAAGTCAATCTGAACAAGACGACGGGAAAGTATTATGTTCAGAACGTTTACGAAGGGCCGGGGCTTAAAGGAATCGAACGCGGCGTAGTTAAGGCGCTTCGCGTTGTCGCCCTTGAATTCCGCGTCGCCGATATTCGCGGAAACGGAAACTCCGGCCCCGCGGGGGGCGCTTTGAGCTCCATGCCGCCGGCGGTTACGAACGGCTCGTGGGACGTCAAACACGTCTTGGGAGAAGTTCCCGTCGAAGAGGACGGCTCCGCCTATTTCGAAGTCCCCGCGCGAACCCCCGTCTACTTCCAGCTCCTCGACGCGAAGGGCGACGTCGTGCAGACGATGCGTAGCTGGTCGACCCTCCAGCCTGGCGAAACCTTCGCGTGCGTCGGGTGCCATGAGCCGAAAGGCTCCGTGATTGCCAACGCGGTTGCCAACGACGGCGCGACCACGATCGCCCTCAAAAAAGGCGTCGCGCAACTCAAGCCCGTCATGAGCCCCGGCAAGGGAGCCTACCAAAACGCCGGCTTCAGCTTCCCGCGCGATATTCAGCCGATCCTCGACGCGCATTGCGTTTCGTGCCACACCGGCGACGAAGGCGCTCCTTTCTCCCTCCTGGGGGACGAATCGCAAACGCCCAAGGGAATTGAGGAGAACAACCGCGCTGGACGTCGCTTCAGCGAAGCGTATCTGAATTTGACGAACTGCGGGAACCATGAGGGCCCGTGGATCGACTGGCTCGGAATTCAAGAGGGCCCCGAGCTCCTTCCCCCGTACAAAGAAGGCGCCTTCAAGAGCAAGCTCATTACGATGTTCCGTAGCCCCGACGGGCAATACGGGGGTCAGGACGAGAATCACCGCGACGTTAAGATTGACGAAGCGTCCGTCAAGCGCCTCGCGCTCTGGATCGATCTCCTTGTCCCGTACTGCGGCGATTATCTCGAAGATAACAACTGGAATCGCGAAGAAAGGGCGCGTTACGCCTACTATTGGACGAAACGCCTCATGAACGACGAACTCGACGCCTTCCACATGGAGCTTAAGAGGATCGCGGACGAAAAGAACGACGATTCGGTCGGAAACGACTCGCGTTGCGTCTGGTTCGGCGGCATGGAAGATCGCGACCTCTTCTTCTCCTCCTTCGGCGTCGGGCGCAAGACGTCGATCGCGCGGCGCGACGGAAAGCTCAACGTCTACCGCAACGTCGCGCTCAATCCCCGCGACGTGCAGGCGGACGACTACGACGCGCAAGTCTTCCCCCACGCGACGTCGAATAGCGAATACGCGTATCTCGACGAATTCGCCGCGAAGAACGTGCTCGACGGCAAGAAGGAGAATCACGGGCACGGAACCGACTTCCCGTCGTGGGGCCCGAATCTGCGCACCGATCTGTGGCTCAACGTCGATTTCGGATGCGAAGTCGAGATCGACAAATGCGTCGTCTACCTCCGCGCCGACTTCCCCCACGACGACGTCTGGGAGAGCGGAACCCTCGTCTTCTCCGACGGGTCGGCCCTTGACGTGACCTTTGAGGAGACCGCCGATCCCCAAACCTTCACTTTCGACAAAAAGCGCGTCTCGAGCGTGAAGCTTACGAACCTCAAGGCGAAACGCCCCCTCAAGTGGGCCGGCGTCACCGAGATCGAGTTCTGGGGAACTTCCGTCGAAGAATGAGCGTCGCCGCCGTCCCCTAGGCGCGACAAGAAATGAAAGAAACCCTCGCGATTTTGAAGATCGCGGGGGTTTTTTGCGAGGGGGGACGACGGGGAACGCCGGGAGAGAGGAGAGGTCAGTCGCGCCGCCTCATGTAGAGGAGGGGATAGGGACGCCCGTCTTTGTCGACGTCGGTTCGTTTGTACGTTTCGAACCCCATCCGTAGGTAGAATCCGACGGCTTGGAGATTCTGCTCGTTAACGGTCGTTTCGCGCGCGGCGTGGCGTTCGACGGCGTAGTCGAGGAGCGCGCGCCCGACGCCGCGACCGCGTTCCTCGGGGGCGACGAAGAGCGCTTCGAGTCGGACGTTTTCGAGCCCCATGAACGCGACGGGGACGCCGACGTCGTTTTGCACGACGATCAGCCGCGCGAAGGAGCGCAACGCGTCGGGAACGAAACCCTTAATCGCGTCGACTTCCGCGCTCGAAAGGAAAAGGTGCGTCGCGCGAACCGACGCCTCCCAGAGCGTTACGAGCTCGTCGATCAACGCGTCGGAGCGGTCTTCTATTTCAACGATTTTCATGCGTGCTTTCTATCGCGAGAGGTTGCGGCGGAAAAAAACGCCGCCGCGGTTGGCGACGTCGTTCGGTTGCGCGTGCGACGGATGACGCGCAATCATTGGTAGACGCGAACGTAGTCGATCTGATACTCCGCGGGGCACGTCTCGGGCGCGATCTTTCCGCCCCAGGAACCGCCGATCGCCGTGTTGAGGATCATGAAGCACTTTTGATCGAAAGGCCACTCTTCGGTCTTCGACGCTTCTTCGCTACGCTGGAAATCGAGCGCAAGCGTGTCGTCGACGAAGAGCTTGAGGTAATCTTTCGTCCATTCGAGCGCATAGACGCAGAAGCGTTCTTCCGGCGCTTCCCCTTCTTTTTCGAACTTCACCGCGTTGCCGCGACTCACGTTCTTCCAGCGTTCCGCGCCCTTGCGGTGCATGTGGATTGTCGCGTGAGACGTGCGCGGCGTGTGACCGACGTATTCCATAATATCTATTTCGCCGCACGTCGGCCAACCGACTTTCGTGATGTTGTCCCCCATCATCCAGATCGCGGGCCAAATTCCGACGCCGCTAGGAAGCTTCGCGCGGACTTCGATGCGACCGTACTGCCAGCTTGCTTTACCGAGCGTCTCGATCGCCGCCGACGTGTACTCCGCCTTCTCGCGACCCTTGTTGTTCGGCTTACCCTTGATATCGTAATCTTCCTTCAGCGTGCGAATCGTCAGGAGCCCGTCCTTCTGGAAGATATTTTCGAGACGCGCGTCCGTGTAATACTGCGCTTCGTCGTTGCGAATATAGCCGATTTCATAGCTCCATTTCGTCGAATCGGGGAGTCCTTCGCCGTTGAACTCGTCGTTCCACGTCAAATGAAGGACGCGTCCGTCCGTCGTTTTGACCGTTTCGGGGACGGTTTCGTCCGCCGCGAAGACGCCAGCCGCGAGCGTCGAGACGAGGATCGCCGCCGACGCGATTCGTTCAAAATATCGTCGTTTCATTTGTTCTGCCTTTCACGGGCCGGAGCCCGATTGTCGTGTGCGTGGTGGGAAAAATACATACGGGTAAGAACGCGTTCATTGATAAACGCGAACGTAGTCGATAATGAACTCGGCGGGGCACGTCTCGGGCGCGATCTTTCCGCCCCAGGAACCGCCGATCGCCGTGTTGAGGATCATGAAGCACGGCTGATCGAAGGGCCAGCTTTCCGCTTTCGGCTCTTCTTCCGCACGTTGGAAATCGAGTTCGAGACGATCGTCGACGAAGATCTTGAGATAATCTTTCGTCCATTCGAGCGCGTAGACGTGGAACGCGGATTCGGGCTTCTCCGGCCCGTCGTCGAATTTGATCATGCCGGTGCGACTCACGACCTTGCCTCGCGGCGCGTCCTTCTTCTGCATATGGATCGTTCCGTGCGTCACGCGCGGCTTATGACCGACGTATTCCATCACGTCGATCTCCCCGCAGCGCGGCCAACCGACTTGGTTGTTGTTCGCCCCTTTCATCCAGATCGCGGGCCAAATTCCTTTCCCTTGGGGAAGTTTCGCGCGAACTTCGATTCGACCGTACTGCCAACTCGCCTTCCCGAGCGTTTCGATCGCCGCCGACGTGTACTCCGCCCTCTCGCGACCCTTCGCGTTCGGCTTTCCCTTTAGGTCGTATTCTTCCTTCAAGGTGCGAATCGTCAGGAAGCCGTCCTTCTGGAAGATGTTCTCGAGGCGACCTTTCGTGTAATACTGCTCTTCGTTGTTGCGAACGAAACCGACTTCGTAGCTCCACTGCGTTTCGTCGGGGAGCCCTTCGCCGTTGAATTCGTCGTGCCACGTCAAGTTGAGGACGCGACCGTCGGACGTCGAGACCGTCGCGGGGGCTTCCGCGTGATCGGCGGCGAAGAGGGACGCGCCGAGTTCGAAGGAGACGAGGGATGCCGCGAGCGCGGCGAATAGACGGTTTTTCATGCTAGCGCCTTTCTCGGATACTCTCCGCGTTAGGATTGTGCGACGCGTCGATCACTGGTAGACGCGCACGTAGTCGATTTGGAAATCGGTCGGGCAGATTCCTTCCGCGATTTCGCCCCCCCAACCGCCGCCGATCGCTGTGTTGAGCTTGATATAGCATTTCTGATCAAAGGGCCACGTCGGCGTTTTCGCCTCTTCTTCGGAGCGCTGGAAATCGAGGATGAGATGGTCGTCGACGAAAATCTTGAGGAAATCTTTCGTCCATTCGAGCGCGTAGACGTGGAACGCCTCTTCCGGCTGTTCTCCCTCTTTATCGAGGATAATCGAGCCGCCGCGACTCACAACTTGCCCCCTTTCCGCCCCTTTGCGCTGCATGTGGATCGTTCCCCAAGCGCGGTGCGGCGTGTGACCGACATACTCCATGACGTCGATTTCTCCGCAGTCGGGATAACCCGCCGTTTGGATATTGTCCCCCATCATCCAGATCGCGGGCCAAATCCCTTTTCCCTTCGGAAGCTTGGCGCGAACTTCGACGCGTCCGTACTGCCAACTCGCCTTGCCGAGCGTTTCAATCGATCCGGAGGTGTACGCCGCCGTCTTCTCGTCGTGATTTTTCGGCTTAGACGCGATATCGTAATCTTCCTTGATCGTGCGAATTGTGAGCGCCCCGTCTTTGACGAAGACGTTCTCGAGACGCGCGTCCGTGTAGTACTGCTTCTCGTGGTTGCGGATATACCC
>CAVGEG010000019.1:0-2856 GCA_963628165.1 Paratractidigestivibacter sp.
TTCCTTCCCTGCTCGCGCTTTTGACGACGCGCTCCAACTTCAAGGAACCGAAAACGATTTTCGTCGCTACGCGCCTCTTCAAACGCCCGAGCTTGAACTTTGTGATTACCATATCCACATTCGCGGCAAAATGACGCCCGAACTCGCGCGCAAGCGAACCCTCGCGACCGGCGTGCGTTCCGGCGTTCTCAAAAACGTCGGAAGGGAATGGCCCCTCCATTCGAACGAACTCCTCGACGCGTTCGTCTTAGACGTCGAAAAGTTCAACGCGACCCTTCCCGTCGCTGAGCGTCTCAAAATCGGGATTCAGATCAACGACCGCGACTGGTATAAGGCGATCGATCCGAAAATTCTCAAGCGTATCGACTACGTCCTGGCCGATACGATGATTATGGGAAAGAGCCCTGACGGTTCCGACGAACGCCTGTGGCTCCTGCCGCAAGATTACGACGTCGATCAGGACGAGTGGTTTGAACGTTACTTCCAGCATTGCATGACGGTCGTTTCCGAGCCGATCGACATTCTCGCGAACGTCACGTGGCTCCCCGAGTTCATCGCGCCGCGTTACGACGAGCTGTGGACGGAAGAGCGCATGCGCGCGCTCATTCAAAGAGCGGTCGACGACGGAAAAGCGCTGGAAATTCAAGCCGAATCGCCGTTCCCGAAACCGCAGTTCGTGAAACTTGCGCTCGAAATGGGAGCCAAATTCTCCTTCGGCAGTAATAATCTCGACGCGGAGCTCAAGAATACCGACGTCTGGAAGCGCAATATCGAGCTCTTCAAGTTGACCAAAGACGATCTCTGGCGCGACTAAACCAAATAAGAAAGCCCTGCGTTTTCACAGGGCTTTCTTTATTTCTTCCGGTTTCAACGTCAAATATCAGAACCAGCTGCACGTGAAACCGCCGTCGACGTACAGCGTCGAACCGGTAATATAGCTTCCGGCGTTTTTCGCAAGCATGAGAAGCGCGGCGCCGACGAGTTCGTCCGGGGAGCCGTAACGACGCATGGGCGTGCCGTTCATGATATTTTCCACGCGCTTGGCGTCGAGGAGCTTTTTATTTTGTTCCGCGGGGAAGAAACCAGGGCAAATCGCGTTGCAACGAATTCCCTTGGCCGCAAATTCTTGCGCGATATTCTGCGTGAGACTCACGACGCCCGCCTTCGACGCCGCGTAGGCGAAAACGCGCGACAAAGGACGATCGGAATTCACGCTTCCGATGTTGAGAATCGCGCCGCCGTCTTCATTCGTCAGCATCGTCTCGATAAAAACCTGGCACGACAACATCGTCCCTTTGAGGTTAATCGCCATGATCTTATCCCACTCGTCGGCGTCGACGTCAAGAAAACTATTCCCGACGTTCGCGCCAGCGCAGTTGACGAGCATATCGACCTTGCCCGTAAGTTCCAGCGCGCAATCGCGCAGGGAGATCAAGGACGCCTTGTCGGTAGCGTCGGTCTTGTGAAAAACGACGTCGAGTCCTTCTTTTCTAAATTCGTCGACGGCGCTCTGTCCCGCCTCTTCTTTTCTTCCGGCGATCACGACCTTCGCGCCGTTCTTCGTCAGCCCGTGCGCTAACGCGCGTCCCAAGGCTCCGGCGCCACCGATAACGACCGCCGTTTGACCTTGCATACCAAAGAGTTCGTCTAAATAACTTACGTTACTCATAATATCGAGACCATATGATTGCAACCCGCGATTTAGCGAGTTAATTTTTCACGCGATTATGTTCGTCAACTTTAACTATCTTTGCGCGATAATTAGCGAGTTCCGCTTCTTCAAACTCCGCGTACGTGATAATCACGAGCACGTCGCCCTTATAACCTTCGCGCGCAGCGGGACCGTTCAACATGACCGTCCCGGATCCGGCGGGAGCCTCGATCGCGTACGTCACGAGACGTCGACCATTATTGACGTTTAAAACATGGACAAGCTCGCCGGGTAAAATATCGGCGGCCTTAAGGAGATCAGAGTCGATCGCAATGCTCCCTTCGTATTCCAAAAAACACTCGGTGAGCGTTGCGCGATGTATCTTTGATTTTAGCATTGTGCGGCGCATAAGCAAACGTCCTTTGTCATAAAATGAACGGCGTTGCGACGCGGCGATCCGTCTCCGCCGGTCCTCAACGGCCATGTCATTATACAATTTTCCACGTCTCAATAAAGAGGGGATCGCCCAGAGCGCGCGCGATCCCGACGCCGCCGCGCCTTTTTTCTTCTATTTTCCGCTAGCTCTTGAAACGCGTTCCGCGTAACGCTACAATGACAAAAAAGGCGCCGAGGAGAAAAGGTTCCGCGGCGACGCGCGTTAAACACAGAAAGAAGGTTGCGATGGCAAAGATCGACGTCTATAAGGAATGGCTCAAGATCGAGGCGGCAAATCGTCCCCTCAACTATTATCAGCTTCTGAAGTTCAATCGTTTTGTCGACGATCCGAAAGTTATCCGCGAACAATACCGTAAGTTAAACGCCTATGTCCGCAAGTTTGCCACGGGCGACTATATCGAAGAATCGCAAGCGCTTCTCAACGAGCTTGCCAAAGCGATGCTCTGCCTTACCGACGCCGAACGCAAGGCGGAATACGATCACAGCCTTGGTCGAAAAGTCGCCGGACAAACCGAAACCGACGCCTACGGTCGCCGTTCTCTCGAAACGATCCTCCGCGAAGACCGCATCGCCACCCCCGAGCAAATCAAAAAAGCGAAGAATTATAGCGAAGCGCTCGGCATTGAATTGCACCAGGCGCTCATGCAACAGAAGGTCGCGGATCCCGAAAAAATCATGCTCGCCTACGCCGAATCGATCGGCATTCCCTTCGTGAGCCTCGAAGACGTTCCCGTCGACGAGTATTACGC
>CAVGEG010000019.1:2866-41860 GCA_963628165.1 Paratractidigestivibacter sp.
CCCCAAATCAACCCCGTCATGGCGCGTCAGCACTCCTTCGTCCCCGTCATGTCCGATATGGGCAAGCTGATCCTCGCGTCCCCCGAGCCCCTTGGAGTCGACGTCGAAGACGAACTGCGCATGCTCTTCGAAATGCCTGTCAGCTACGCGATTTGCACGCCGCAACAGATCAACGCCGCGATCGCGAAATATTATCCGCGCGACGCCGTCCAGCAGATCGTGCAGCGCTCGGGCGACGCCAAAGCCGACGGTTCGGTTCCCGCCGCCGTCAAAGTCAAGAAGCCAAAAACCGCGTCCGTCGAAAAAGTTTATACCCCTGCGGCGAAAAAGAATCGCGTTAAGCTCTCGATCGTCTGCTTTAACTTCGCCTTCATGGCGGGCGTCTTCGGCAGTTCATTTGTGATGAAACACGCCGGTTTTCCCCTCAGACTTGGGCTCGGAATCGCTCTTGGCGCCATCGCCTTCGCCGCCGCCTGGTTCCTAGCGCCCGCTTCTATGCCCGAAGACGAATGAGAATTCCTGTTTTGAATAAAAAACGCCTTCAGCGTCGCATTGAAGGCGTTTTTATTTCCAGTTAATAATGTATGTTGCCTACGATAAAAACAAACGCAGAGAAGCGCACAGAGCTCCCAGCAAAGCGCCGACGCATGCCTTAACGCCAAGGGATCGCGTTTTCTTCATTCGTTCCACTTCCGCCAGGGCCGTCGCTTCGTCTCCTTTGCAATACGCGCGCGCCGCGACAATCAAGCGACACGCATAGAGAATACCAAAGGGAAACGCCGCGACGATCAGCGCCGCCAACTCTCTCGGCGTCAAACGTCGAAAGCCTAAGAACGCGTAAAATTCGGGATCATGAAGCGCGTCTCTCCAACTCGAAGTCGCGTCGGTCTCGCGTTCGTCCGCCGACAGATTGCGCGGGATCGAGACGCCTCGCGCCCAATCGGGGGTCGCGTCGGAGTTCGGATCGAAGAGAAGGAGCGATTCTTCCGGAACGCTCTCGCTTAAGTCAGGCAATTCAATTGCTTCGGGGGGCGCGAGAGAGGAGGCGTTCGTTTTCATCGCGGCTTGCGCTCTCGCCAATTTAGCGCGCGATTCATGACGCTCCAAGGTCGAGTTTCCCTCTTCTCGGGGAATAGCGCGCCACGCCTGTCCCCACACCGCGTCGCGAACGACGTCGGGAACCGGAATAGAATCGTCGCGATCGTGTTGCGATTCAGAAAAAGCGTCGCGAAGATCAGAGCGATCGCGCTCTTCGGAAGAATTTTGAGGCGGTAAATCGTCCGTTTCGAACACGTCTTACTCTCTAAAAACCAAACGACGGAAAACGAACAGAACCACGCCGACGACAAAATCAACGATAAGCCAGTTTTTAGCGGACTCGGCGTGAAGTCGCGCCCTTGAGTAATCCTCCTTAGCGCGGGCGTCGTTCGCCATAATGGCGTAGACGATTCCTACAAACGAGGTCGGCAATCGCCACAGGTAAGCGGCAAGAACGCCCCAATAGAGAAAATTCGGAATTTCAGAAGGGGACCAGGTATGCGCGGGGGCAAGCAAACGGGCGACATAACGTTGCGCCATTCCTTTGACGGCGCGCCACGCGGGTCGCAACAATCGCGCGAAGAGGCGTAGCGACGCGAGCAAAATCGTCCATACGGCGGAAGCGACGATCGACGCAAAAACGCTTGTCGCTTCCCCTAGACGTTCGTCTTCGCGCGGACGCGCGTCAACTTCGCGTAAAGGGAGAGCCGAACTTTCTTCTTTGCGATACTTCACGACTACGCTTTCCGCGTCATGAACGCGAAAAGGTTCGCCGCATTGGTGACAGAAAAGCGCACGGGTCGCGCATTTGGCTCCGCAACTCTCGCATATCTTCATTTATATCGTACGTCCTATTCAAGGTCGGAGTCGTCTAACGTCTCAATCGGGAACTGGTCAGCCGTCTGAATCTTTTGGAAAAGCGGCACATGACGATAATATACCTCAAGGATCAAACAATTGAAGGCCGTCGCGTAAAGTCTTCCCCCCTGAGAACAATGAGAATCGGGATTTTCCGGAAACCAACTTCCTCTTTCGTGCCCGTCCATACACTGCGCGGCGATGATCTTTTCGCGCATTTCTCTATTCCAATCATCCCAAATCGAACCGCCGACGTTATATAAAAGCAGAGACGCATAGTACAGGAAGTACGGATTTCCAAGGGATCTGTCTCCCTTGGCGACAATCTCCGCACCGGAAAGAAGGGTCGGATTCGTAACATCCCAGTCCAAATAGAGGCGGCATAGGAGACCGATCGCTGTCGTCGCGGCTCCTTCGCTCAACGGGGTCGTCGCGACGTACGAATACCTCTCGCCGCCGCTCATCGCCACTTCGTCGCGCAAGAAGGAACGCGCGTTGAGGAAAGTCTCGCTCGACGTCGGGAGCGCGGCGAGACGCGCCGCCTGGAGCGCCATGAGTTGCCAACCGGAAACGGAAGTGTCCCCCGCTTGTTTCGGCGAATACCTCCAACCGCCATCCGTCGCCTGCGCGTACTCGATATAACGCGTCGTTTCGTCGGCGATTTCGCCAAGACGTTGATAGCGTTTCCGTTCTCCATCCGACATCATCGCGTACGTCTCGCAAATAGCAATCGCCGCGAGCCCGTGAGAATACATCGTTCCTCCTTGATCGCGGAAGGAGACGCCGTTTACGTCTTCGCGCCCCTGAGAGAGCAAGTAATTCATTCCCCTGGCGACAACGCGCTTATATTTTCCCGTCGTCGGAGTATGTCCCGCGGCCAAAAAAGGCAAGAGCGCCATCGACGTCGCGGCGATCGTCGACTCGTTGACGCCAGAATTCATGCACTTTCCGCCGCATGAAGGACAATGATAAAGATTGAATAGCCACGATCCGTCGGCGCATTGATGTTCGGCAAGCCACGCAAGGGCGAGGGCGACCGACTTTTCGCTTCCCTCCGTGCCGCCCCCCGCCGCGAGAGCCGCCGCTTTGTTCTTGCCGCGTCCCGACAAATCGTCCCCCATGAACGAGCCCATGAGATTATCCATATCGGAAAGGGGCGCGCCTTCGAGGGATTCAAGAGGATCGGTCAACGTCAACGCGGAGGCGGTCTCCTCTTCAAACGCGGAAACGTCGGGAGAGTCGGCGACTTCCGCCGTCTCGACGGTCGACAACTCCGTCGCGTCGACCGTTGTCAGCGCGGGAGCCAACTCCGGATCGTAGACGTCGTCAAGCACGACGTCGTCGCTCATTCCCGGCTCTGAAACCACTTCGAAGGGATTGCGAATATCGACGTTCGTCACAATCATCATCAGGATCAGCGCCAGAACGATATGGAATAAGAGGGAGATCAGCCATATCGGGGCGTGCTCTTTGACGTGATCCTTATTCGCTTCGTCGCGAAGCATCTCGACGTCTTCGACGGAACTCGACACGACGGGAGCCGCGACGTTTGAGAGGGTATCGAGGGTCGCTTGCTTCGTAGGAGTCGCCGCCTTCGACAACTTGAGCGAGTCCAAAGAAACGTTTTCTTCCGTCTTGGGCTTCGCTAACGCGCTGAGGGAGTCGAGAGCGACCGCTTTTTCAGACGTCGCCGCCGCAACGCCGCCGACAAACAAAGTCGCGGCGGTTTTACGCGAAGGGCGCGACGGCGATTTATGACGCGAATCGTGCTTTTTTTGGACGGTTTTTCCCGTTCGTCCCTCTTTGCTCGACGTCAAGAGAGGCGCGTCCGATTCCAGATCGACCATATTCGCGGCGGCGATCTCAGCCTCCCGCTGCGCGCGGCGCGTCGGACGACGCTTGATCTCTAGCACGGGGGGCGACGCGACAGGGGAAGTCGCGTTGGAAGGATGATTCGGCGCGTCAGGAACCAGAGGAAGAACAGGAGGCGGAGTCGGTTCGGCGCTTAGAGACTGCGACTGCGCGCGTTTTTTGGCGGAACGTTGAGTAGAAACTCCGCTTGAAGCGGAACGTCGAGGCGGCTCGCTTTGTATGGGAGGCTCCTCGGGGGCTCGGGAGGAGCTACTAGAACTATCCGAGCTATTAGCGTTTTGAGAGGCCTGTGCGAATTTTAGCAAGAGCTCGCGCTGTTCAGGGGTCAGGTTCGCCAACGCTTGAAGAAGCTTAACGTCGACGGTGAACATATCAGAAGAAGAATTCCCCTTTCCATTTCCGTTGTTCTTAGAATCGCTCATACTGTTCCCCCCAGACGCCATCGCTTCCGTTATTCTAACAAAATTTGACGCAAAAAGAAACGAAATAAGAGCGAAAAAAGAAAAAATCCTGAATTTTATGAAAAAACGTGCTTACGAGCGTCTTTTTATTTTGTTTATCTTATCTATATTCCCGTCAAGAGGCATGAGTCTGAGAAAGAGATAAAAAATTCTCTTCTATCCTTGAAATAATTGACGCAAGCTGTAAAATAGCCAGATAAGCGTATTGGCGAGATCGCGGTCGCGGAGTCATTAAAGAAGAACGACGCGGAATGTAGCGTCCGCGTATAAGAAAACAAGATAAACCTAAGGATTGATCCATGGCTGGTAAGAGTAAGAAAAAGGCGGAAACCGTCTACCTCGTTTGTGAAGAGACTGGCGATTACAATTACATCGTTCGCCGTAAGCCGGGCGGCGAAAAGCTCAAGCTCAAGAAGTATTGTCCGCGTCTTCGCAAGCACACGCTTCACGTCGAAAAGAAAAAGTGATTTTCGACACGCGTCCGTGACGTCTCGCGCTTAGGTTTTGACTTAAGCGCGATTTTTTATTTCTTGCGTTCTTCTATACTACAAAAAGAGGCCGCGTCGAGGATGTTTCGACGCGGCCTCTTTTCTAAATCGTCTGAAATCAAGCTTCCGCAACGTAATCCGGATTCATGACGGTAATCTCCAACGTTTGAGAGACGCTCTCGCCGTAGTCGATCGTCTTGCCGTTGATCGACAGGAACGTCTGCGCGTACACAGTAATCTTCACCTTCTTCGACGCGGCGTTCTTATCGCTTTGGAAATAGTTTTCAGGAACCGCCCAAGTGATCGTTCCCGACGCGGCGTTGATCGTCATTCCCGAAGGAAGGCTGGAGGAACCAAGAGAGTATTCAATTCCCTTCGCGCCCTCAGGAGTCTCCGCAAAGACGGTTGTCTCCAAGGTCTCGCCAGCGTTGACCGTTACGCCTTCGAGTTCGCCAAAGCCAGGAACGAGACCCTTTTCCTCGTCGTAGTAAGAATTAGAGACGAGGATCTCGACGATCTGCGTCGAGCTCAAACCGTCGACGTACGTCTCGCCGTCTTCGTCGAGCGTTTGCTTCGACGCCTTCACAGTGACGTTGATTCGACGCGCCTTGACGTCGTCGGTCAACAAGTCGCTCGGAACGCTCCAGACCAGTTTGCCGGTCACCGCGTCGATCTTCATCCCCTCCGGAACGTCGTCGTCGGTAAGCTCGTAGACGATTCGATCGGACGTCTTGTTCGGATCGGTCGCTTCAATCGCGACTTCCATATCGTCGCCAGTCGCAACTTTAACGACGCCAAGGTTCGTGAAGACCGGTACGGCTTCTTCGAACTTCGGGTTGTGAATCGTCAACTGGAAGTAAGTCGCGTCACTTTCGCCATATCTGGTCGACTCGGAATCTTTGTCGAGAACAACGCGCGCCACGACGGTAACGCGGATCGTCTTCGATTCCGTCGTCGTATCAGTCGAAAAGTAATTTTCCGGAGACTTCCAAGTGATCTTTCCCGTTTCGGAATCGATCGTCATTCCTTCAGGAGCGTCGCTACCCAAGGAGTACTCGATCGCTTTGGCGCCTTCAGGCTTCGTCGCGGAAGCGGTCGTTTCAAAGGTCTTGCCCGCTTCGACCGATCCGTCTTTGATCGTATCAAGCTCAGGAGCGCCGACTTCGCCTTCAACATACTTCGCGTTCGAAACGACGATATCGATGTTCTGAGACGCGCTCAAACCATTCTCATAAGTCTTACCGTCTTCGCCGAGGTACTGTTCCGTCGCCTTCACCGTCACGGTAAACTTCTGCTGTTTCACGCTCTCGGGGAGGTAATCGTCAGGAACGTCCCACGTGATTTTTCCGGACGTAGAGTCAATTTTCAAACCGTCGGGAACGTCGTCGCCGGTGAACTCGTAGACAATGCGGTCGGCCAAGCCGTTCGGATCTTTCGCCTTGACGGTCGTTTCAAGCGTCTTTCCAGTCGTAGCCTCAATGGAATCGATTTCCTCGAACGCGGGTGCGCTGTCCTTATAATTGGGATTGGAAACCGTGATCACTAATGTTTGAGAGACCGTGTCGCCATAGTTGGCGACGCCGTTTTCGGACGAGATGATCGTTTCCGCGTTTACCGTGACCTTGACGGTCGCCGACATAGCGGTCGTATCGTCTTTGAAGTAGCTACTCGAAACAGCCCACGTAATCTTACCGGTCGTAACGTCGATCTTCATGCCGGAAGGCGCGTCGCTACCGAGGGAATACTGAACGCCGATCGCCCCCTTAGGCGCCGTCGCTTTGACGGTGGTAGTAAGAGTTTCGCCCGCCTTCACCGAAACGCCGTCAAGTTCGCCAAAGGTCGGCGCGAGTCCGTCTTCCTTATCGTACTTGCCGTTCGAGATCATGAACGTAACGTCTTTCGTCGCCGACTTGCCGTCGTAATACGTTTTGCCGTCCGCGCTCAGATATTGCTCCGTCGCCTTAACGGTCAAGACGTACTTTTGGTAATTCACGCTCGAATCGAGATAGTCTTCCGGAACTTTCCACGTGATCTTTCCTGTGTTGGAATCGATAGAAAGCCCTTCGGGGAGGTCGTCTCCTTCGAGAGAATAAACGATCTTCGCCGATTCGGAATCAGGATCGGTCGCTTTGACGGTCGTCTCGAGCGTCTCGCCCGTCGAACCGGTCACCGTCTTCACGTCTTCGAATTCAGGCGCGGAATCGTCGGCGATCTCGTCTTCGCCAAAGGACGGATCGGAGTAAATGTCGTCAAGAATCGAGGCTTTCGAGTATCCGGAACGCCACATCTTTAGAATGCTCGTTAGATCGGTCGCGACGCTTGCGCCCGTCGACTTGTTCCTCAGATAGAAGTGCGACGAACCAGTAGAGGCGTTCGAGTTGGACGCTTTAGCCAGCGCGGCGTCTTTGAGTTCTTGCGCGTCGCTTGGCGCTTTTCCTTCTTCGACGAGGCGATCGAACTCTTGCGTCAGTTCCTCAAGGACGGCGAGATAATCGTCGTCAGTCTGAGAATCCTTCTCGGAAAGTTCTTTACGCGCCTGGGCGACCTCTTCTTCAAAGGCTTTTTGTGCGTCCTTACGATCCTGGATCAGCGCTTTGAAGCTCGAATGTCCGCGGAGATACTCTTCGGCGGCGCGCGCAAAGGTCGCGTTGCGTTCTTCAACCGCGGTAAAGTACGCGTCGAGGTATTCGCGCAGATGCTTCGTCTTCGATTGATAGCGTTCTTCCGACGCGTCGACCCACGCGTCGTACCAAGACTCCCAATCGTCGTACGTCGGAGCCTCCGTCGGACGCGTGACGTAAACGACCGCCGTCGCTGTCGCAACGCCGCCGTAGTTGATATAATCGTCTCCCGTTTCGACGACCGTCTTGACCTGAATCTCGACTTCGATTTCGATCTTCGTCACGTCGGCGTCCGCGTCGGTAAAGAAGTCGACGGGGACTTTCCACGTCACGACGCCCGTCTCGGAGTTGATCGTCATTCCTTCGGGGACGGCAAATCCCTCGGCGAAGGAGTAGCGAACGCCTTCCGCGTCGACGCCTTCGGGCAACTCCGCCTTCACGGTGAAGGTCAAGGTCTTGCCCGCCTCGACGAACTGATCGGGGATTTCCACGATTGTCGGCGCGTCGAGCTCTTCAGGATCGGAAGCCTTATTGGCAACGGTGATCTCGAACGTTTTCTGCGACGAGAGTCCGTCGACGTACGAGCCATCCTCTTGCAAATACTGCTTCGTCGCCTTGATAACGAGTCCGTAGATCTGCTCGCTCACATTCGACGCAAGGTAATCTTCGGAAACGTACCAAACGACTCTTCCCGTTTCCGAGTTGATCGCAAGACCTTCGGGAAGGTCGCCGTTCACGATTTCGTAAACGATACGGTCGGCGTCGCCGATCAAATCCTTCGCAATAGCGTCGAATTCGAGCGTGTCGCCCGTTTTGACGACAAGATCGTCGACGTCGTCGAAGACCGGAGCTTCGTCGATATAATCGGGATTCGTGATCGTCAAGAGGAGGGTCGTCGACGCGCTTTCACCGTAATTTACCGTCCAGTCGCCAGTTTCAAGCACAGATTGCGCGTTGAGGGTAATCTTGATAGATTTCGAAGCGGTCGTCATATCGCCGTCGAAATAATCAGCGGGGACGTCCCAGACGATTTTTCCAGATTCGGGATCGATCGTCATTCCCTCGGGGGCGTCGTCTCCCAGAGAGTATTCGACGCCTTTGGCGCCCTTTTGAGTCTCGGCGACGACGGTCGTTTCGAAGCGTTTGCCCGCCTCGACCGTCTCGTCTTCGACGACGTTCCAAACGGGCGGAACGCCTTCCGATTCGTCATAGTTCAAATTAGCGACCATGATCGTGATTTCGCGCGTCGAATCAAGACCGTCGGTATACGTCTCGTCGTCGCCGAGGTATTGTTCCGTCGCTTTCACGACGATCGTGACCTTCTGCGCTTTGACGTTCGAAGCAAGGAGATCCTTCGGAACGTCCCAAGTGAGTCGGCCCGTGGTCGCGTCGATGGCGAGACCTTCGGGGAACGCGTCGCCGACGATCGAGTAAACAATGCGATCCGCCATATTGTTCGGGTCTTTGGCGACGATCGTCGTCTCGAGAGGCTTACCCGTCGTGGCGTCGATAACGCCGATGTTATTGAAGACGGGAGCCGCGTCTTCAAAGTCTGGATTCAAGACGGTAAGAAGGATCGTCGTCGTCGCCGAATCGCCGAAATCGGTCGTAACGTCCGTCTTCTTCAGAATCGCGCTCGCGACAATCTTGAGTTCGATCGTGCGCGAATACTCTTGAGTATTGGAGAAATAGTTCTCGGGGCAGGACCAGCGAATTGTGCCGTCTTCGCCGATCGACATGTCGTCCGGATGATCTCCGGTGATCGCGTAAACGACGCCTTCGGCGCCCTTAGCCGTCGCGACGACTTGATAGACGAGGTCGTCCCCCGCCATGATCGTTTTGCCCGGATAGTCTTCCCAAACCGGAACAATCGCCTGATCCTTGTCATAGAAGCCGTTGTCGATGTAAATCGCGAAGGTTCTTTCGGAAGAGAGACCGTCTTCGTAGTACCCTTCGCCGTCGATATACTGTTCGGTCGCCACGACGGTGATAAGGTAAATTTGATACAGAACGTTGCTTTCGAGATAGTCTTCGGGAACGTTCCAAATAAGTCGACCAGTTTCGGCGTCGATGGAGAGCCCTTCCGGAAGATTCTCTCCCTTGAGGGTGAAGGCGATACGATCCGCGCGATCGTTGGGGTCGGTCGCCTTGATAACCGTTTCGAACTTTTCGCCCGTCACGACGTCGATGACGTCGATATCGCCGATGACCGGCTCCGCGTCGATGTAATTCGGGTTGAGGAGTTCGATTTCGAGATCAATCGTACCGTAATCGCCGTAATCGGTCGAATTATCGGTTTCGCCCAGGATCGCGCGGGCGCTGATCTTCACGACGAAGGTCTTGGAGTAAGTGTCGGTACTTTGGAAATAATCCTCGGCGGGGAACCACGAGACCTGACCGTCGGCGTCGATCGTCATATCGGCGGGAAGGTTGTCGCCTGAAATGGAGTATTCAACGCCCGCGACTTCGTAACCGAAGGAAGCGGAGGCGTCAAAGTTGAAGGTTTCGCCCGCGGTGAAGCTCTGTTTATCGAAATCGCCCCACATCGGGAGATAGTTAATGTCTTCGATGTATGTTTCGTTGAAGATTTCGAGAGTGAATTCTTGCTCGACGCTGGGGCCTTCGAGAAGATTTCCATCTTCGTCTTCAAGGAGTTCCGTCGCCCTTACGACAAATCGATAATTCTGCGACTTAATCGTCGAGTCGAGATAATCGCTCGGAATCTCCCACGACAGGACGCCCGTTTCCGAATCGATCGCAATAAGACATTGCTCGCTGGTAATCTCATACTTCATCTTGATCGTCGGGTCGGCGGAATCGCTCGCGGTGATCTGTCCCTTGTATTCCATTCCCGTCTTCGCCGTATTCTCAACGAAATCGGCAAAGATCGGCTTGCCCGCGATATTGAAGATTAAAGAATGCAGAACATAATGTCCCGTCGCGTCCGTCGCTTCGATTTCGAGTTCGTACGTTCCGGCGTCCCCGGCGGTCGCGTTCCACGTCAATTTACCGTCGGCGGAGAGGGTTAAGAACGCAGGAACTTTGGAACCGTCTTTGAAGGCGTATTGAACGTCGGCGCGTTGCGTTCCGTCTTCGTTCGTTTTATTCGAGATAAACTGATAAGAATCGTCGACGCTCGCGGACGCCGTAATCTGATCGGGAGCGTCCACCAACTCCAACTCGCCCGGATCGTAGAAGAAGTTGAAGGTCGTGACTTCGCTCTTGAGAGGATCGTGCGAGATCACCTTGTCGAGGGACAAAACCTGCTGAATCGACAGCTCGTGCTCCCCCTCCGCAAGCTCTTCGTCCATCGTAAGGGTTAAGGTATAGCTTGCCAAGCTCGTCTCGGAGTCATACGTATGCGACGCAATCGAATAGAGATACTCGACGCCGTCGATCGTGACGACGAAATCCTTGCTGAACGTAATCGCGTCGTTAATTTCGTAGGCGTCCACGGAGATCTGAACCTCTCCGTCCTTGAAGCTCGATCCGATATAGTAAAGCTCGCCAAAGGAGCCCGCGGGGTATCCGATCAATTCTACGCCGGGCGCGACGGGCGAAACGAAAACGTCCGTTTCGGTCGTCGTCTTCATTCCGAGAGATTCGACGTTGGCGGTCACGGTCAATTTGAGATACTGAGCGCCCGCCTTGTCCGTCTTGAAGGTAAAATGTCCGGAGTCGTCCTTATCGGCGATGATTTCATAATGTTCGGCGTCAGAATCTGCCGTAATGGTATAGGTAATTCCCGAGTCGGCAAATTGAGTCGGAAGATGAATTTCGAGAGATTCGCCCGCCGTCAAATTGAAATCGTACTGCGTCAGGGCGTCGTTAATGTAGTCGGCAAAACCCTTCTCGCCAACATAAACGGTCGTGCTTTGCAGTTCCTGTTCTCCCTCGGCGTTTTCGCTCGTGAAAGAAAGAACGGTTTTTCCGCCCTTGGAATCGTCCGTCGTCAGGCGCAAAACGCCTTGAGTCTGCGCCGAATCGGCGACGATATGGACGTCCTTCAAAGTGAACGAATCAACGGGGGAGGAAAGCTCGCCGCGGCTGTTGTAGGTAATTTCGGCGTTCTCCAGCGCGTCGATCACGTCGTATCCGTCCACAACGTACCCGAAAACGTTGTATCCGCCGTCGAGCCAGTTGGTCGCATCGAAGGTGATATAGAACTGCGCGTCGCTCGTATTCGAACCGCTATTGGCGTAGGCGACGGTTCCGCGTCGACTATGCGTCAAGACGTCGCTGTATTCGTCGGCAATCTCCAAGCCCGACCCGCCTATGCCGTCGCCGTTAGGGGAACCGCCCTGGAACATGAAGCCGGGTATGATACGGTGAATGCTCAACCCTTCGTAATAGTCGCTCGAGACCAGGTCAAGGAAATGGCTGGACGAATTCGGCGCCTCGCCCTCCGCCTGGAAGAGTTGAATCACAACTTCGCCGAGGGTGGAGACCGCGCCGTTCGTCGACGTCTGAACGATCGTCATCGAGACCTGGGAGCCTTGTGGGAAAGACGCGGTCAAACCGTCGACGGAGCTTGTATCGACAAAATCGAAGTTCTTTCCTTCGATCGCATAATGCCACGTGTTGTCGGTCGACGGAAGCGTAATGACGTCGGGAAGAGTTTCATAAAGCGCGGCGTCGAGCATCTGGCGGGGCTCAAGAGCTTCAAAGATTCGTTGACGGCATAATTCTCTCTGAGCCTTGCGACGAGCCTCTTCCTTACGTCTCTCGCGCGAAAGAATGTTACGGAGCTTAGAAGAAATTTTCATGACTATTCCTTTTTCTGTAATTTCTCTATCTATCCAATCAAACCGTCGAACAAACGTCCCAGTCCTCGACGCCATACGCGTTGTTAAAAAGGCACAATAAGGTTAAAGCTTTTACATTTTAGCAAATAAACCAGCTTTACCAAATATCAATATTTATGTTCAACACGTTTCTTTTTTCTAAACTATTTTATTGGCTTCTCTTATTAAAAAAACGCGCAACTTCCCGTTTGACGCAAGCGCTCGCGTTGAGTTTCATAATATGCGTCAAAAACTCCAATTTTTCCTGTCGTCTTAAAATTAGACCATAGTTAAAATAGAAAAAATAGGCAGTTAAGATAAGAATCGTCCAAAACCATCGTAAACTTTTGTAAAATCCTTGTCGATTGCGCCGCGCCGGGTCGCTTGAAAGAAGACGCGGTATCTATTAGAATATCTGGGAATGTTTCTTGACGCGCGTCCTGGACGGTCAGCCTGGGACAAAGGAAACGCCGACGTTAGAGAAATGGAGACTTAACGCAGATGTTAGAGTTAAAAAACCTGAAGAAATCGTATCAAGAACCGAGTGGAGCGGAACTTCCGATTCTCGACGTTCCTCATTGGAGCGTCGACGAGGGCGAACAGGTCGTCGTTATCGGCCCCTCCGGTTGCGGTAAGACGACGTTGCTCCATATTATCGCGGGTATTTTGCGTCCCACGTCGGGGCACGTGCTCATCGACGGTTGGGACACTCCCCTCTTAACGGAATCGGAACGCGACCAGTTCCGCGCGAGACGCATCGGTTACGTCTTCCAGACGTTTAACCTTCTACCGGGTTTCACGGCGCTCGAAAACGTTCAACTCGGCATGGCGTTCGCGGGTCGCGGACACGATAAAAAACGCGCGGTCGAGCTTCTAGAACGCGTCGGATTAGGCGCGCGACTTCACCACAAACCGAGCCAAATGAGCGTCGGCGAACAGCAACGCGTTTCCGTCGCGCGCGCGCTCGCAAATAAGCCCAAACTCGTTTTGGCGGACGAACCGACTGCGAACGTCGACGTCGGCAACCAGCAAATCGTCGTCGACATGCTCCGCAACACGTGCCGCGAAGAAAACGTCGCGCTCATTCTCGTCACCCACTCCCCCGCGGTCGCGGAGCAGTTCGGTCGCGTCGACCTTCTCACCGACGTCAATCTTGTCGCAAAACGCAAGCTCAGCGAACAGGGCGTCGAAGCGACTCAAGGGTGATTCTTATCAGACGGTAAGGGCTCCTTCCATCTCAAAAGAGCTCCACAAACTCGGATCGTCCTCGTATGGGATCGGATCGTTGTGCTGGAGCGCGAAAACGCCGTGCTCGGAATCGCGAGCGGCGTAATGCATTCCGAATCGATTGAAGGAAATCGGACGGTATCCGTTCAAAGAAGCGGCGGGGATGACGACGGACATAACATACCCGTCTTTGCGACGTTTCGACGCCATCCCAATCGTCTTAACGTCGACGGGAATCGCGGCTTCTTTAGCGCGCGCGATCGGAAGCCATTGCGCGAAGGGAGCCGCTTTTTTCTCCGAATCCCCAATGAAAGGATAGAACGCGAATTTGCAACAAAAACGATTAGCGCGGCGCGAGATATGAACGTCGCGCGTATCAAAGCAAATTCTCAAGACGTCCGCGTCGTTGAGTTCCGACAGCCGCCAGAAAGGTTGCTCTTTCTTTCCAGAGACGACGACGGTCATACAGAGAGCCTCCTCGCCCCATCCGATTCTAAAATCAAAAAGCTTCTCGTTTTTCGGTCCGCGCGGACTGGCTTCGGGGATGGAGCCGTCGCGCGTTCTCCATGAGTTGAAACGTTCCGCGTTATACCACACGGGAACGCTGTACGTCTCATCGAGGAGTTCGGGGGCGATCTTATCAAGCGTCAAGTTTTCGACGCGCGCGCAGGGGAAACGAAATCTCAAGATAAAACTTGCCGGCGTCGACGCCATAATCACTCCTTCTCTTCACGTTTTTTTTCTTCGGCTTGCGCCTTCTTTACGGCCTCTTCGCACGCGCGGAGACTTTCCTCTTTGAACTTTTCCATCTTATAGCGCAAGGCGACGCTCTGTGCCGCATGTTCTTGACGTTCCTCCTCAAAGAAGAACCAAATCGCAATGACGTCGGCGATCGCCAGCGCGATCGTCCACGCGCCGAAAAGAACGACGCCCATCCAGGAAAACGCGAAGAGTCGCGGCCAATATCCCGCGGGAATCGTCATCCCTGCGAGCATAAAGAGCCCAACGACGCCCGCAAGCGCGGCGATCTGCAACCTTCTTCGCGCCTGATTACGATAAAATCGTCCTTCGCGCGTCGACGTCTCGGACGCTAAGTCGTTCCCCATTCGGTATCGACGCCAATAAACGCGAAACTGCCATACGGAAAAGGCCAAGACGCCAAGGGTCAACGCAACCCCAATCCCCATGCTTCTCGCCCATCGTCCACCGTCAAGCGCGCCTATCAAGGTCGCCATCTCGCCATAGATCATGTCGTAGCTCCTGCGCCGCGACGGCGACGCGAGTTTTTTCCTATAACAAAAGCGCCGCGTCTTGACGCGTCGGCGCTTGCGAGTATAATTTTCCTAAACGTGGTTCGCAACTACGTCGTTATAAAGGGCTGTTAGCTCAGTTTGGTTAGAGCGTCTGGTTTACACCCAGAAGGTCGCTGGTTCGAATCCAACACAGCCCATTTTCTTATCTTTTCCTTTTCTCAGAAACCCTTCTTTACCTTTTGGCTTCTTCTTCAGGAACGAATCCTACTAGGTCGGTGACGTCTAGCATCCCCACGGGTTTTCCATCTTCGTCCAGCGCGGGAAGTTCGCTAATCTTTCGCTCCGAAAGGATCGCAATCGCCTCGCTCGTCATCGCGTCGACGCACGTCGTCGAAGGATTCCGCGTCATCACTTCACTAATCGGACGATCAAAAGCGTCTTCGTGACGCGTCTCAAATAATCGCGCTAAATCGCTGTCCGTAAAGACCCCGCTCAATCTTCCGAACCCGTCGACCAAAAGAACGGCGCCCGTACGTCGTCCGGGTTTGCGGCAAGCGGCGAAGACCTCGCGAACCGTCGCCGTTTCCGCCGCGACGCGACATGAAGAGAGAGGACGCATCACCTCGCGAACGCGACTCAACCGTCTCCCCAACGTCCCGCCAGGATGGAACTGCGCGAAGTCCTCCGCGCGGAATCCCCTCTCGCGACTCGCCGCTAACGCCAATGCGTCGCCGATCGCCAGCATCGCGGCGGCGCTCGAACTCGGCGCTAACCCCAAAGAGTCCGCCTCCGCGATCTTGCCAAACTCCAGCGCGACCGTCGCCGCTCGTCCAAGGGAACTCGACGCCGTCGAAACGATCGCGATGATCGGCGCTCCCGTCTTCGATATCGGACCAAGAAGACGCTTCACCTCTTCCGTCTCTCCGCTATTCGAGTACGCCAGCACGACGTCGCACAATCGAATCGCGCCGAGATCCCCGTGAAACGCTTCGCCAGGATGCACAAAATGGCTCGGAGAACCGGTGGAAGAAAGCGTCGACGACGTTTTACGCGCAATTAACCCCGCTTTTCCCATGCCCGTCGTCACCACGCAACCGCGACACTCGACAATCAAAGAAACCGCTTCGCAAAAACGCGCGTCAAGGCGCGATTCCTGCGCCAAAATCGCCTCGCTCTCAGAATGCAAAACGCTCTTCGCAAAGGCTAAAACGTCGACGTCGTTCGACGTCCACTCACGCGGAGCTTCGAAACGGCGGAGAGCTAAAGAGCCCTCGACCGCGACGTTCATTCTCGTCGACTCGCTAATCTTCAACCTCGAACCCGATTGCACGGCGTTTTCAATCGTCATCTGTAGCGTATCCTCGTTCTTATTCTATGCGTCTGGACGGCGTCGTTCTCACTCGATAAAAGACGCCTTTCAATCCATTGTCGCACATTAATCTATTTTTTCTCAAAAAACAAGCGAGTTTTTTCATAACCCGCGTTTACGCTCGAGATTCCGTCTCCGCTTGTCCAGTATATTAATTATGATAGAATGTTGTGAATCGTTAGGAAGAAACCGCGCGAAGCCTCGAAGGATTCGCGCTTTTGTTAATATTTTTTCATATGGAGATTCCATGGCCGTCATACTCAACGTTGAACATCTTCGCAAACACTTCGGATCTGATCCCGTGCTGGTGGACGTAACGTTTCAAGTTCGCGACGGGGATAAAATCGGCCTCGTTGGGCCTAACGGCTGCGGTAAGACGACTCTGTTGAATATCCTGACGGGACGGGAAGAAACGGAACGCGGGCAAATCGAGCTCGTCGGATCGACGACGATCGGTTATCTCGAACAGCGTCCAAAAGTCGACGCCAGCGTCACGGTTCTGGAAGCGGGACGCCACGCGCTTGACGCGCTCCATCAGGCGTTGACGGAATCTGAGCAGATCGCCACGAAGATGGCGGATCCGTCGATTTCCGACGAAGAACGCGACCGCCTCTCGCGTCGCTACGATCGTCTGCACGAAGAATTAATGAGAAAAGACGCGTATAATATCGAATATCGCGTCGAACGCATTCTCCACGGCGTCGGTTTTCGCGACGAAGATATGAACAAATCGGTCGCGTCTCTGAGCGGTGGCGAACTGAACCGACTCGGGCTCGCAAAGTTGCTTCTTGAAGAGCCCGATATCATGCTCCTCGACGAACCGTCCAACCACCTCGATCTAGCCGCGACCGAATGGCTTGAAGATTTCTTAAAGACGACGAACGCCGCCGTCATTCTCGTCAGCCACGACCGTTATTTCCTCGATCGAGTGACGAATCGCACTTTCGAGTTGTACGCCGGAACGATCGACGATTATCCGGGGAACTTCACAAAATATCAAACGCTCAAGGCCGAGCGTCTCGCCGTCCAGACGAAGACTTACGAAAAGTGGGTGGAAGAGGTCGAAAAGGCGAAAGACTTCATTCGACGCAACCATTACGGCATGAAGGCGGCGCAAGCGGAAGACCGTCGCAAGAAGCTCGAACGCCTCGAAGCGGATCCTCCGACGCTTCCGCGCAACGGCACCGCCGCGCCGATGGCTTTTCCCCCGGCGTCGCGCACCGGCGATATCGTCTTCCGAATCGAAGGGCTTTCCAAGGGCTACGGAAAGCGCGTTCTTTTTAAGAATTACACGTTTGATATTCAACGCGGGGAACGCTGGGCGATTCTTGGCCCTAACGGTTGCGGCAAAACAACGTTCCTGCGTTGTCTTCTCGGACAGGAGACGCCGGACTCGGGCGCGGTGCGGTTCGGACAGGGCGTTGAAGTCGGATATTTCGATCAGCAGTTAAAAGTCGTGAACGATCAAATCGCCGTCGTCGACGCGGTGCGCCCCACGAAGAAAAAGGTCTTCGAAGATCTGCAACGTCGCAAGTTGCTCGGCGCCTTCGGGCTCTCCGGGGATCAGCAGCTTCTTAAAGTCTGCAACCTGAGCGGCGGTCAACGGTGCCGCGCGGCGCTCGCGAAACTCGCCGCCGACGACCCGAACGTCCTGATCCTCGACGAACCGACGAACCACCTCGACCTGTGGGCGCGCGAAGCGCTCGAAAAAGCGATCAACGAATTCGACGGAAGCGTCCTCTTCATCAGCCACGACCGATATTTCGTCGACCAAGTCGCCACGAAACTCTTGGTCGTTCAGCCCAACGCGACGTACCAAATCATCGACGGAAATTACTCCACCTTCCGTCACATGGTCTCGAAGGGACTTATCGCCGATCCGTTCCTTCCGAACGCCCTTGACGAACCCTTCGTTCCCGAAAAGGCGACGCGCGGCCCCGTCAAAGCAAACTCGGACATGTCACGTCGCTCGTCTCTCGAAAAGACCTCCCCAAAACGTAAGAATAAGACGACCGCGTCTGCGACTCAGCAGGCTCCCGTCAAAGTCAAAGGCAAGAATCAAGGCCCCGTCAAAGGACTCGACGATCCCGACTCGAAGAACAAGACGAACGGGGTCGCCAGTTATAAACAGGGCGATTCCTCCAAATACGCCGAGCAGAACTTCAAATCGTCGCAAGGACGCCCCGCCAAACCCAAGCAGGAGAAACGCAAGCGAAAGTTCCCGTTCCGCAAAGTCGCAGACATCGAGGATGAAATATTCATTCGCGAAACGCATCTTCAGTCCCTTAACGAAAATATCCTTAAACCGGAAAATCTGCGCGACGGGGCTAAAATGAAGAGCTTGCAGGATGAAATACGCGCTGAAGAAGAAGCGATTAAACTGTTGTACGAACACTGGGAAGAAGCGTCCGAGTTAAATTGGTAATTCGTCGCGTTTCATCGTCGAAACGAGTCGTCGGCACGACTCCGTCGGAAAAAGAGGAGCCATTTATGATTCCATGCGAACGTAAGGATTGTACGGGATGCGGCGTCTGCGTTAATGTTTGCGCATTTGGCGCGATCGCTTTCACGCAAGACGGAAGGGGCTATCGCGTCCCTCAAGTCGATTCGAGCAAGTGCAAACAATGCGGACGTTGCCAGCGCGTCTGCCCTGGTCGAGTCCTTCCGCCGACGCGCGACGTCGAGAAAAAAGTATACGCCGCGTGGACTACGAACGACGCGGAGCGCAAACGCGCGACCTCCGGCGGTATCTTCCGCGAGATCGCAATTCGCGTCCTGCAACAAGACGGCGAGGTCTGGGGCGTCCTTCTCGACTCCGATTTTGTCGCGCGTCACACGCGCGTCAAAACGGAAGAAGAGCTTGTTCCATGTTTCGGCTCGAAATACCTCCAAAGCGACGCGTCCGCCGCGTATCCTCAGATCAAGAATTCTCTCGCCGAGGGAAAGAAGGTCTTCTTCACCGGGACTCCGTGTCAATGCGCCGCGCTCCGTAATTATTTGGGCCGCGACTACGACTCACTCCTGACCATGGATTTCGTTTGCCACGGCGCCCCTTCCCCCGGAATCTTCCAAACCTACGTCAAAGACTACCTTCCCCAACAGCTAAACTCGCCCGTGAAGTCGTATCGCTTCCGCGTGAAAGAACGCGGCTGGGGAGCGTCCGCGTCGGAGATTCAGTGCGAAGACGGTTCGATCCATTACGCGTCTTTTTATTCCGACCCGTATCTCATTGCCTTCACGCGGAACTACACCCTTAACGAGGCGTGCTATTCGTGCCGATATGCGAATCTCAACAGACCGTCCGATATAACAGTCTCCGACTACTGGGGATACGTCTCCAGAAAGTATAAGTTCCGAAACACCAATCAGGGTATAAGCATGCTCATGGGGAACACCGAGAAAGGGATCGCGTGGATCCAAAAACTCTCCGATTCATGCGTCTTGGTTCCGACGTCTCTCACCGAAGGCGTCGAAGGAAACGCTTGCTTGAAACGCCCTTCCCCGCGCGCCAAAAGAAGCGACGACTTCTGGAAACTTTGGGAAGAATCGAATCACGATTGGAAACGCTGCGCGGAAGAATTATTTTCCCCTCGCAATCCGTCCAAACGTCTCAAAATTAGCGCTTGGATCAATAACCACATGTACCTACTTCCGTCTTTTGCACAAAACGCGTTTTACGCGCTCAAAAGACGTCTTAAAGGATAATTCAAGCCATTGACGTCGACGCGTCGCGTCCTCCGGAAAGGCCCTTGACACGCTCGACGTACACAGAAAGAAAGACGGGCGAATGCCTAGCAAAAACGCGCAGGAAAATTGGGGAGCCTCTTTAGGAGCCATTTTGGCCGTGTCGGGTAGCGCCGTCGGGCTGGGGAATTTTTTAAGATTTCCAGGACAAGTGGCCCTTAACGGCGGCGGAGCCTTTATGATCCCCTACGTTGTCGCGCTTTTTGTCATCGCTCTCCCCTTGGCTATGAGCGAATGGGCGCTGGGGCGATACTCCGGAAGAATGGGGTTTCACTCTCCGTTAGGCGCCCTCTACGTCGCGGGGAGGCGCAAGATGCGATGGGGACTCGCGGGGTGTCTCAACACCTTCTCCCCCTTCGTCATCGCCATGTATTACATTGTGATCGAGGCGTGGTGTTTCGCGTACGCCGTGCAGTACTTGGGCGGTTTGCTCCAACATGTCGGTCTTGGGTTTTCGCTCTTTAGCGACGTAAATCCCGGTTTAAAATTCGATTCGACAAGCGGTTACGAAGGATTTTTCGGGCGTCTCGTCGGAATTGGGCAAGACGGCTCCCTCTTTGGAGTGGAGGCGGGCGCGATTCTCTGGACGACCCTCGTCTGCGCCGCAATGAATTTTATCCTCATCTACAAGGGCGTTTCGAAGGGTATCGAGAGATTCTGCAAGGCCGTCGCGCCTCTTATCTTGCTCTGCGCAATCGCCGTAATTATCCGCGTCGCCACCCTCGGCAATCCGACGGGGGAACCGGGTCAGAGCTTCATCGACGGTCTCGGCTTCATGTGGAATCCGACGCGCGAGATCGTGGACGCCTCAGGAGAAGTCGTTGGTCGCTCGACCGTCGCGCAGTCTCTCCTCAACCCCGACGTGTGGCTCGCCGCAACGGCGCAAATCTTCTTCTCCACCTCGATCTGCTTCGGCGCGATCTGCACCTACGCAAGTTACGTCAAATCGCGAGGAGACGTCGCGCTTTCAAGCGTCGCCGCAGTCGCGACGAATGAGTTTTGCGAAGTCGTCCTCGGCGGACTCATGACTGTTCCGCCGGCAATCATGTTCCTTGGCGCCGCCGCAAGCGAGAACGTCGGTTCCTCATTCGCGCTTGGGTTCAACGTTCTGCCGAGCGTCTTCGGATTGATGCCGATGGGACAACTGTGCGGGTTCGTCTTCTTCACGCTCCTCTTCCTCGCCGCGATCACAAGTTCCGTCTCAATGGTACAACCTGCCGTCGCGCTCTTGCAAGATTCGCTTCAATGGAGCCGAAAGAAAAGCGCCGTCGTCGTCTCGTCGATCAACCTCGCTGGAACGGCGTTTATCAGCTGGTTCACCAAAGACCTTATGGCGCTCGACGTCTTCGACTTCTGGATCGCAAACCTCATGCCGTTCATCGGCGGAGCGCTCCAAACGTGCGTCGTCGTCTTTGTGTGGGGTAACGCGTCCCTCATTGCCGAACTCAAGCGCGGGGCTCGAATCAACCCCCCGCAACGACTGGGGAGCTTTCTGAAATACGTTACCTTTCCCTACCTACTTCTAGTCTTCGGATTTTGGGCGTGGAAGAATATGGCGGATCGCGTCGAACAAATCGCGACGCAGTTTGTGCCAAAACTCTCCGTCCTCTTCATGCTCTCCGTTTTGGCGGCAATCTTCCTTTTAGGATTCGTCGCCATGAAACGCTGGTCGCGATTCGATTCGCTAGAAAAGAACTGTAACAATCAACCTCAGGCGTAAAGATAGCCGCAAGAAAGGAAGGCAATGGCGGAAAAACAGAACACGACCGAACATTGGGGTTCGCAACTTGGAGTTATTCTTGCGGTCGCGGGAAGCGCCATCGGACTCGGGAATTTCCTAAGATTTCCGGGACAAGCAGTGAATTACGGGGGCGGAGCGTTCATGATTCCGTATATGATCTCGCTCCTTTTGATTGCGATCCCGGTGTCGATGAGCGAGTGGGCGCTCGGACGCTACGCCGGTCGTCACGGTTTTCATTCGCCTCTAGGGATGTATTACGCCGCGAGCGGCGGAAAAAAGATTTGGGGAACCGTCGGCGGATTGAGCATTATCGTGCCTTTCGTCATCAACATGTACTACATTTTCGTCGAGTCGTGGTGCCTTCTTTACGCGCTGAAGTATCTCGGCGGGGTTCTTGAACCGATCGGACTGGGCTTCTCCCTCGATCCCTGCGGCGTCGTTGGACTTTCGTACAGCAACACGACAGAATACGAAAACCTATTCGCCAATTCCGTCGGTATTCACGAGAACGGTTCCCTCTTCAACAGGGCGGGGCTTCCCCTTTTGTGCGTTACGGCGTTCTGCACGCTCCTCAATTTCCTTTTGATCTATCGTGGCGTCTCCAAAGGGATCGAAAAGTTCAGCAAGTGGGCGACGCCTCTGATTCTACTCTGCGCGGTCATTATGATTATCCGCGTCGTTACGCTCGGGAATCCCGCGGGACAGCCGGGGCAAAGTTTCCTCGACGGGTTGGGATTCATGTGGAATCCGACGCGCGATATCGTCGACGAATCGGGGAATTTGATTGGGCGTACGAGCGTTTGGACGACCCTTTTGAATCCTGAAACTTGGTTGGCGGCGACCGCGCAGATCTTCTATACGGTCTCCCTGTGCCTTTGCGCGATTTGCACGTACGCAAGCTACGTGAAGCCGAAAGACGACATTGCGCTCTCGAGCCTCACCTCGACGATGATGAACGAATTCTGCGAAGTCGTTCTTGCCGGTCTTATGGTCATTCCTCCCGCGATTATGTTCCTCGGAGCGCGAGCCGCCGACGGGTTCTCCTCGTCCTTTACCCTTGGTTTTGTCGTTCTTCCCAACGTCTTCGGACTGATGCCACTTGGACAGTTCTGCGGCTTCGTCTTCTTCTTCCTCCTCTTCTTCGCGTCGATCACTAGCTCGATGTCCCTCGTTCAGCCGACGGTCGTGTTATTTCAAGAGTCGTTGCAAACGAAACGCGGAACCAGCGTCATCCTGGCCGCGGGAGTCAATCTCATCGGCACAGCGATCGTCGTGTGGTTTACGAAGAATCTCGCCGCGCTCGACGCCTTTGACTTCTGGCTCGCCAACTTCGCCCCCTTCTTCTTCGCCATCTTCCAAACGGGTCTCGCCGCATACGTTTGGGGAAGCGTCAAGATGC
This sequence comes from Paratractidigestivibacter sp., assembly GCA_963628165.1. GTDB lineage: Bacteria > Planctomycetota > Planctomycetia > Pirellulales > Thermoguttaceae > RUG369. The sequence continues at coordinate 25,722 of CAVGEG010000019.1, forward strand.
GCGAGGAGATCGCCCGCGGCGCAAAGATCACTCCCCCGTGCTTCCTGGCGAACGTCGTGAAATATATTTCCTTCCCCTATCTCTTAATCATCGCGATCTTTTGGATGTTTAAAAACATGGGGGCAAGAATCGAAGCAGTGCAAGACGACTCGGTCGCGCAATTGTCCCTCGGCTTCTTCGCTATTCTCCTCGTTCTACTCTTCGTCCTCTCCGTGAAGACTATGAAGCGTTGGTCAAAGACCGCGCTCAAACCTATCGACGAGGATCAAAACGCCGTTGCGCAAGATTAGAACTTTTGCGTATTATAAGACTTTAAATAAAATACCGTTGCATTTAGAAAGGAGCTTTCTATGACTTTAGGCGGATGTATTAGCATGACGACTTCTTTGGCGATCGTCATCGGACTCATGACGTGGTGCTTCTATAAGTTGCTCACAACCCATGACGAGAACGAAAACGCCCGCTAACGTCGAAAGTTTCTCTTTTTTCCGTTCAAAAGACGAAGGAGAATTCTATGTCGAATAACGCCGCGTCGTCGGAACGCCGAACGTCTATCCCCGTACTCCGTTTAGAACGAGCCGGACTCTATAAGAAACCGGATCGTCAGAACGGCGCGTTGCAAATTTATCCGGGAGAAATCGTCGCGCTATTAGGAGCGGCGGGTTCGGGTAAATCGCAGATCGTCGATCAAATCGCGGGCGACGCAGAGGGTACGCCTGGGCAAGTTTATTTAAATGGCGTCAACGTCACGCTCTCAACGGCGGAAGAACGCTTCAAAGCGGGGATCAGCAGATTGCCCTGGGTTCCCTCGGAAGGACGTTTGCAGTCCTTTTTATCGTGTTTCAGTCTGAGGAAAACGACGGTTCGATCTCGCGTCTATCAGGCGACTTGCGTTCGGGATTTCTCGCGCGAAGAACGACTTGCGATTTGCGACGAAGCGTTGAAACTCTTCAACCTGACGTATTTGGCGGACCGTTCTGTCGGAGAAAACGGCGGTCTCTCCGGCGGCGAGCGTCGTCGTCTCGACTTCGCCTGCGTTCTCGCTTCCGCGCCCGCGCTTCTTCTTCTCGACTCTCCCTTCGAAGGCTGCGACCCTCCGACGTGCAAGTTGTTGGATCAGGCGGTCAAACGCTTTACCGAGGATCGAGGCGCCACGCTCGTCGCCGTGCGTTCCCTCTCCAAAGCGCTCTGTATCGCGACGCGCGTCTGTTTACTCGAAAATAAACGGATCGTCGCCGACATGGAACCGATTGATCTCCTTGCTTCTCCCGCCCTCCTCTCCCCTGACTATCGGAAGGAAGCAACCCAAATATTGGATACGGTGGCTGATACGCAAGGATATGATCCGCAAGAGCTTCGCCAATTTGTCGAAGAAGCTTTCCTTAAGGCAGGATACGACCCGTATACGGGACACGGATTGTCCAACACGTCGAGGTAAGACATGAGATTTATGCTAGGACAGAAACCCAACCAAACTCGATCGTCGGCGACAAATATGGAAACAAGCGACGACCACGAGACGCCGATTTTAGAGGTTCAAGGGCTCAAAAAAGCGTATAAGAAAAACGACTTCGTCGTCAACGGAATCTCGCTAAAGGTCTATCCAGGAGAAATCATTGGACTCCTTGGGCCCAACGGCGCCGGCAAAACGACTTGTTTTCACATGATCTGCGGTCTCAGACGCGCCACGGAAGGAAGAATTTTTCTTGACGGACAGGAAATCTCCAAATATCCCATGTTCCAGCGCTGTCAAATGGGCTTAGAATACCTGCCCCAGGAACGTAGCACCTTCGACGACCTGACCGTCGAGCAAAATCTTCTTGCCGTTATGGAATTCATCGGCATGCGCAAAAAAGAGAGTCAGGAACTTTGCACGCATCTTCTCGACCGTTTTAAGTTGCTCGAACGCCGGAATTTCAAGGTCGGTTCCGGCGGCGCGAGGGGGGGGCTTTCCGGCGGCGAACGTCGCCGATTAGAATTTGCGCGCGCGTTGATTCGCCAACCGAAAGTCCTCATGCTTGACGAGCCGTTCGCCGCGTGCGACCCCCCGACAATCAATACGATCCAAGGCGAAATCCGCAAGATGTCGGAGGAAGGACTTTCGATCATTATTAACGACCACTCGATCGCGAACACGCTCCGCGTTATCAACCGCGCGTACGTCATCCAGAAGGGCGGACGACTCCTCTGCGACGGAACGGCGATGGAAGTCATCAGCAATCCTTACGCGATCGCGACGTATTTTGACCGCGAAGCGAAAGACAACGCCGTATCGATCGGCGTCGCTCAAGGATATACCCCCGAAGAATCCCTCGAGATAATCCAAGCCGCGATTAGGGAGAGGGATGAACTTGAAAAGGAGGGCCGTCTTTATAACGCGACGATCGACGAAATTCACGCCTACAACGAGCGCAAGCGCGCGGCGTTTGCGTCGACGCGTCGCCGTTCGCCAAGCGCGCCGCCGACGCCGCGCCCTTCCCAGCCGACTCCGCGTCCTGAACATATCCTTCGTCCAACGTCTTCCGTCGGCGAACAGCCAGAGCCGAACGATCGCCCAAGCAAGCGCCCACGACTATCCCTCAATAATCGCGGCGCCGCGGAACCGACGCCGTCTCCGCGCGATCAAGACCCGGAAGATAATCGCTACCTTAACAAATTAACGGGAGTTTTAAAAAGACGTAGACGCTAAAAATCGAAATGGCGACCCACGCGGTCGCCTCTTTTTATTTAAGGAGTTTTCCCAACCTTCCCAAATAAAAAAGGCCGCGCGCCTAAGCGTACGGCCTTCTCTTATTTCGAGAGTTAATTCCCTAAAGGGCTAACTGAAGATCAACCAATGAAGGACCAATCGATCTTTTCATAACCATTCTTGTATTCGGGACGAACGAGTTCGGCGACGCCGGGGGTCTTGAGTTCGGAAAGATTGGTGACTTCAAGTTTCTTGGCGTCCCACTTGATGGTTTCGCCGCGCTCGCCAGCTTTCGGAGCCGCCCAAACGGCGAGGTTTCCGAGAAGGATCGTTTCGGTGAGAGGGCCGGCGAAGTCCGGGAAGTTGCTCCAGCAGAGCTCGGGCTTGTTCTCGTGGATAGCGGTGACCCATTCGAGCTTGTTGCGAGCGTCGAAGTTTCCGGAATGTTCGTCTTCAGGAGCCTTACGCCATTCGACGCCTTCGATTTCGGCGATCTTGTCGCCACCCTTGGCGAGGAGCTGATAGCTATTGGCATAGTCGTCCGGGCTGTAGGCGACGCCCTTGGTACCGATAATGATAGAACCGGAGTCAGTCGGGTTCTTGATGCCGTATTCTTCGAAGAGGGAAGCGTCCGGCTTGGTCTTGGCGTCGAACCAAGTGACTTCGATCGCGTCGCGATGCTCGGTCGCGGGGAACTGGAACCAGATCTTGCTAGAAGCGGGGAAGGAGTTGAAGTCGTGCCCGGAGGATTCGGCGACAACTTCGGTCGGGAACTTGAGTTCGGCGGCGCCGTAAGGCATGTTCGCAGTATGGCAAGCCATATCGCCGAGAGAACCGGAACCGAAGTCCCACCAACCGCGCCACTGGAAGTCGTGGTAGATGCCGGGCCAGAAATCGCGTTTCGGAGCGGTGCCGATCCAGGATTCCCAGTCAATCTTCTTGAGGGCGGCGGCAACCTGCTCCTTCTTTTCGTCGATAAGATCCTGAACCAATTCAGCGTCGTCTTCTTCCTTCTTCGTCTGGGCGATGAACTTGTCCATCGTCATATCGCGATTGGGCCCCTGAGCCCAAACAGGACGGTTGGTCCAGATGTGAACCTTCTTGATTTCGCCGATAACGCCAGCTTGAACCTGGGCGACACAGCGACGCATCGCGTCAAGAGAAGAACCCTGGTTGCCCATCTGGGTGCAAACGCCATACTTCTTGGCGAGATAACCAAGATAACGAGCTTCGCCGATCGTACGGGTCAAAGGCTTTTGAGTGTAGGCGTGCTTACCAGCCTTGAGGGCTTCGGCGGTAATGATCGTGTGCATGTGGTCAGGAGTACTAACCGTGACGGCGTCGATCTTGTCCATCATTTCCGCATAGAGTTCGCGGTAATCGGTGTAGGTCTTGGCGTCAGGATAGGTCTTGGCTTTACCGGCCAAGGTGTTGCGATCGGTATCGCAAAGAGCGACGACTTTGCCGTAAAGAGCGGCCTGGTCAATATCGCTCGAGCCCTTGCCGCCGACGCCGATACCGGCGAGCGCAATGCCTTGAAGCGCGGAAGCACGCGCAATTTGAACGCTGTTGCCAGCGCCAACCATGAAACCAACGCCTGCGATCGTCGAGGCTTTAAGGAAATCACGACGGGAAGTCTGCAAATTCATGAAACATCTCCTGATGGTTAAAATTAATGCTGTCGTTTTGGAGTAAAACAACCTTTTTCGCGCTTATTATAGTCAAAAACAATTGCAACGCAAACATACTATTGTGAAAAGTCGGAAAATTTTCTCCGTTTTTTCAGTTTTTTCGACAAATCTTAGCAATCATTGTTAAGAATTCATAATTTTTAGGAAAATATCGTCGCTATACCGCTCCGCGTCAATTGATTCTAACGCCGTTCTAGTATATATTTTAGTGGCACGACGATACGCGCGCGTCGTGCTACGGTCATTAAGCTTCAGCGTAGAAGTTCGAATTGGAAGAACGGCGCGTTCCACAAGTCTGACAATTATGGGCGTTTTCTTCTTTTTTTACCCGAAACACCTCATCGCCGCCGAACTGGCGCAACGCGCGTTTGTCTCGTTGCGCGGACGACGTCCGGCACGGACGCAAATTCGCGTCGACGAGCTCGACGATCAACGCAATTTACTCGTCGCCGTTTACGACGTCGAAAGTTCCGCTTCCCTCTACGTTCCATGTTCCGACGGCGAAGGCGGCTTCTTTTACGCTTCGACCGAACTCCTACCTTCCGGACGAAAAAGGCGTTCCCTCTTCCTCGAATTGTCGCGCGGACAACTCTCGAGAATACAAAAGAAACGCGCCGACTGGGCCGCCGCGGGACTCGCTATCCCCATGCGTCTGCGCGTCGCCATTCGAAAACGCGTCCGACTCTTCGCCGAACTCGTCACGACGAACGACGACGATCTAAATTTCGACGAAAGAACCGTCAGGCTCTTTACCGAGTTGCGCGAAATTTCGAGAAAGCTTAACGAACTCTACCTGACGCAAGCGCTTGCGGCGCGACGCAACGCCGCAAATTGGTCTACGAACTTTTCCATTGCCGCCGACGCCAACGACGCCTGGATCGATTCGTTCGATTCCCTCTTTTCCCCAAAAACAAAGCGCAGAGCCCCTCTGGAGCCCGTCTTCTCTTCCGTCAACATTCGGATCAATTGGCGCGACGTCGAACGCGACGGCTTCTACGACTGGGGACGCGTTGAAACGCTCTTGCGCGACGCCCGCCAGAGAAACCTGAAAATAACCCTCGGCCCCCTCGTTCGCTGGGGCGCCGATTTGCCCGCGCATTTGCGCGCCTCGCACGTCACGCCGGAGCAACTTCACAGAGAATTCGAACGATACTTGAGCTCAGCAATCGACTCGGTCGGAGCGCACGTCTCGCGATGGATCATTGCGACAAACGTCGAAAACGTCCCGAACCGCCCCACCTTCGAATTCCGACTTCTCGCCGCAATTCAAGCCAGAAAAGAGATCGTCGCAAGATTTCCAGGCTCTCAGGTTTTTCTAGGATTCGAACAATCGTTCGGGGACTACGCGCGTTTCGAAAACGATCAAATAATACCGCCTGTGGAGCTCGCGGCCCAACTCTCTCGAGGACGCGCGTTCGACGGATACTACGTCGAATCGAATTTCGGGCTAACTCCCGGCACAACGGCGCCGCGCGATCCTATGGAACTGCACCGTTTCTTTGAACGCTGGTCGTTCAGCGGTCTTCCCTTAGCGGTCGCCTTCTCCTGCCCGAGCGATTCGCCGACGGGCCGTCCTAGCAACGTCGACTCAAACTGTCTTCTCACCGCGTCTCCCTTCGGCGAAGAAAAAAAGCGACGCTTCTTCACGCGCGAATCCCGCGCAGAAGCGAAACCCCTCGAAGAGCTCCTTTGGAACTCTCAAATGCAACAGGAAACGGCGCGACGATTCTATTCTACCGCGCTCACGCGACGCACCGTCGACGAAATCATATGGACGCGCTGGCAAGATTCGCCGCAAATGAGTTATAATGAGTACGCGTCGACGACGAGCGTCTTCTACAAAGACGCCGAACAAACAACTTCGATCGTCTCGGTCGACGCCCTCGTCTCCGACGTCTACGACGAAGTCGACGCGGCTGACGACGAACTCTCCGACGTCGAATTCGAAGAGGAGAAGTTCGACGAAATCGATCTCGCGTCCGACGATTCGAGCCTTCGCGACGTCTCGTGTTCCTCCGAAATCGAGTCGTCGGAGAACTTTACGCCAACCTCCGGACTCCTTGGCGTCGACAAGAAACCCAAACCAACGCTTTATAAGCTCGCCGCCATTCGACGCGCTTACCTTCACGATTAATGATGAACGACAATAGACGTTTACAACGCGACGCCAGAAAGATTATCAAGCGCGGCGCCCTTCCGCGGGACGCTCGAAGCGGCGTTATGCTTCTGATCGTCACCCTTGTTCTCACCGCGTTGACGCTCAGCGGCGCCGCTCTTCTCACGCTCATGAAGACGGAGCAGGAAGCGACCTTCACGCGCGGGCGCGAAGAACTCGTCCGCGGCGTCGCGCGCTCCGCCGTCGTTTATCTCGCCGCGTGCGTCGAAACGACTCCGACTGAACGCGACAAAAAGGGCGGGCTCTATAACAATCCCCAGCTCTTTTGCGCCTCGCAACTTCTCGATCGAAGCGAAGGGGGCGCCGATTCGTCGCGCTTTACGATTCTCTCTCCAAAACTTGAAGATTCAACGATCACCGGCGCGCGTTACGGGCTCGTCGACGAATCGTCGCGTCTTAATCTTCAAGCCGTCCTCGAATGGGAGCAGGAAGAAGCGGGAGCTGGCCGAAACGCGCTCATGAAACTCCCCGGCATGACCCAAATCGCCGCCGACTCGATCCTAGACTGGATCGATCCGGACGAAACTCCTCGACAAAATGGCGCCGAAGCGTCTTACTACACGCAGCGCAAGTTGCCGTACAGTCCGCGAAACGCGACCCCAGTCTTTCTCGAAGAACTGCTCTTGGCGCGAGGCGTCACGCGCACCCAGCTTTACGGGGCGGACGAAAACTTTACGTATAACACGGAAAAATCATCTGGAAACGAGTCCCAGTCGATGTTGGGCGCCTCGTTGCGCGGAGTCGCGACGAGTATCGGAAATGAGAACGCGCAGGGCGTCACCGCGCCCTGGAACGCCCTTATCACCGTCTTTAGCGCGGAAAAAGACGTTGATCCCAGCGGGGAAGCGCGAGTAAATCTAAACGTCGACGATCTGCAGTTCCTCTATCAGGAACTCGAGTCGCGCGTCGGCGCCGATCTGGCGAAATTCATCGTTCTCTACCGTCAATACGGTCCGAAAGCGCAGGAGGAAACCACTGCGCCGACGCGACGCGGTTACGAACGCTCCCCCTCGCGCCTCGCGACGCCCGCCGCCGCTACGGGAAACGTCGCGCCCCTTGCGCAAGCGCGCCTCGATTACAACGTCGCCGCCACGACGCAGCTCGCGACGCCCCTCGACGTCGTCGGCGCAGTCGTCCAAATCAACGACGTCGACTTCGCCTCTCCCCTTCTCGACAGTACTGCCCGCGCAAATATCGACAGGATCATGACGCTCCTCGACTACGCCTCGACAAGTCCGACGACGACGATCATCGGGCGCGTCAACGTCAACGCCGCGCCTCGCCCCGTTCTCTCGGCGATCCCCGGCCTCGCCAGCGCCGACGTGCAGCGCATTCTCGACGCGCGGCCCGATCCCTCCGAAGCGACGCCGAGCGAATTCCGCCACGCGACGTGGCTTTACTCCAAAGGAATCGTCAACCTCGACGCCATGAAGAAGCTCTATAACAAGACGACCGGACGCGGCGACGTCTTCCGCGGCCAAATCGTCGGCTTCCTCGACGACTCCGACGAAACGACTCGCGCCGAGGTCGTCGTTGACGGAACCACCGTTCCCCCGCGCCAGGTCTTTTACAAGGATCTCACCTCACTCGGCAAAGGCTTCTCAGACGCGGTTCTCTTAGGGGGAAACGTCAACTCGACGACTGATCCAAACGCCCCTTTCGGCGTCTCTGAACTCGACTGGCAGGCCGTTCAAGATTTCTCCGACTCCTCGCGAGGAAGCTCCGGATACAATCTCGGCGCGTTTTCCTCCGACGATCCTTTCGCGGCGGTGGAAGTCGCAAACAACGCTTCTCCGTCGACTGATTTTAACGCCGCGTCGCAACTTCCCGTCGACGACTCCTTCATGGCGGTCGACGGGGCGCACGACGCCGCCCCCTACGACGCTACGGGAACCGATCCTCTCGCGCCTTCTCTCGACGGAACGAACGCGCCTTCAACGACGGAAACGCAAGACGCCTCCTCCTCAAGGCGCGATCGAATTCTCCAAGCGCTCCAAACCTCCCGAGCCGATCGTCAATCGCGCAATCAATCCATCAGTTCTTCTTCGACGACCGACGCCGACGCCCCAGCGGAAAACGCAAGTTCCACCGCGACGACGCTCCCCGTGGAAGAAAGCGACGCGACAGCCGCCGCGACGGAATCGCAAGACGCTTCCTCCTCCAGGCGCGATCGTCTACTCCAAGCGCTCCAGAGTTCGCGCGCCGACCGCCAATCCCGCAATCAGTCCCTAAACGCCTCCTCCGGACAAGGCGCGTCGTCAAACGCAGACGAATAACGCGGCGGCGAAGAACGCCATTCCCCATTCATTCAAAAGCTCGTATGAGAGAAATCAACCTTAATTCCTCAACAATCCTCGTCACCGGAGCCGCCGGTTTCATCGGTTCCAACCTCGTCGCGAGACTACTTCGCAATCTCGAAAACGCCAAGATCGTCGGAATCGACAATCTCAACGACTACTACTCCCCCGCGCTCAAACAGTCGCGCCTCGACTCCCTCGAGAAGGAAGCGCGGCGTTCGTCTTCGTCATGGCGGTTCATGCGCGGAAATATCGCCGACAAAACGTTTCTCGACGATCTCTTCGGCGACTTTCCATTCAACGTCGTCGTCAATCTTGCGGCGCAAGCGGGCGTTCGCTACGGTATGGAGAACCCGTACGCTTACGTCGAGTCGAATCTCGTCGGATTCGTCAACATTCTCGAAGCGTGTCGGCATAGTTACGATTGCGCAAAAAAAGGCGTCGAGCATCTGGTCTACGCGTCGAGTTCCTCCGTTTACGGGGGATCCCCAAAGACGCCGTTTAGCGTCGGCGATCCGGTGGACGAACCGGTCTCGCTCTACGCGGCGACAAAGAAGTCCAACGAGCTTTTGGCACACTCCTACGCGAAGCTTTACGATATTCCCACGACGGGGCTGCGTTTCTTCACGGTCTACGGCCCCGCGGGACGCCCCGACATGCTTTACTTCTCCGCGGCGGAAAAATTTGCGCGCGGAGAAACGGTCAAGCTCTTTAACAACGGTAATTGTCGACGCGACTTCACCTACGTCGACGACGTCGTCGAGGGAATCGGTCGCGTCATGTGTTCCGCGCCTTCGCGTCAACGCGGAGCCGACGGCCTTCCCATCGCCCCTGCGGCGCTCTACAATATTGGCGGCGGGCGCCCCGAAAACCTTCTTGAATTCATGGCCGTTCTTCAAGAAGAGCTCGTGAACGCCGGGGTTCTCCCCGCAGATTACGACTTTAACGCGCGACGCGAACTCGTTCCGATGCAACCTGGAGACGTCTTCGAAACATACGCCGACACGCGCCCTTTCGAACGCGATTTCGGATTCACCCCCAAGACGACCATTCGCGAAGGATTGCGGCAGTTCGCGCGTTGGTTTAAGGAATATCGCGCGGAATGCGAATCGGCAAAGGAAGCGTAGCGTATGATTCAAGAACCGTTGACCGCGAGTCAAGCGCGTCTTCAAGAAGACCTCCGCGGTCTTGTTTACGGAGACGCGCGTTGCGACGACGTCATTCGCCAACTCTATTCGAGCGACGGAAGTCCCTTTGAGGAACGTCCGCGCGCGGTCGTCTGGCCCAAAACGGTTCAAGACGTCTCCGCCGTCGCGCAATACGCTGTGGAAAAAGGACTTTCCGTGCACAGTCGCGGATCGGGGACAAGCGGATCCGCCGCCTCCATTGGGTCGGGAATCATCCTCGATTTTTCGCGACATATGAAACGCACGTTGCAAGCGGGGGACGATTATGTGCGCGTGCAACCCGGCGCGGTGCGCGAACGCGTCAACGAACTACTACGACGCTCGCACGGAGCCTTCTTCGCGCCAAGCTCGGGACACGTTCCGACGGGTACGATCGGAAGCATTCTTTCCGTCGACAATATCGGGCCGCGATGGTTGCGTTACGGCTCCCCGCACGAGAGCGTCCGTGAACTCAAAGTTGTCCTCGCCGACGGTTCGCAGTGGACGTTAAAGAATTATCCAGCCGCCGCCGACGCGCTTCCGACGGCATGGCGCACGCTCGCTCCGGATAATGCGGAACACGCGTTTCGCGCGCAGTTTCTCAACGTCGTCGCCGCCGAAACTCAAGGGATCAACCCTCTTCTGGAGCTTCGACAAGCGGGTAAAAGTCCCGACTCCCCCGAAGGGCTCTTATGCGGGCTCGATTTTGACGACGGGTACGGGATCCGCTCTTTTCATTCCGATTTCGTGCGCAACGAATATTTTATGCGCGTCTTCGGAGACGGCGCGTACGAACTGCGTAGCCTAGTCAAGACGGAACCGTGGCGATCGGCGCTCTTGGCTCTACGCGACGCCATTCCGTATTTGGACGCCGAACAACGCCGCTCGCGTCCATGCCGTTGCGGATACGCGCTCCGCGACGTCGTTAGATTCGGATTCAATCCTACGCGATTCTTCACGGGCTCCGAAGGCACGCTGGGAATCATCGCGGAGGCAACGCTCTCGACCTTCGAGACGCCCCCCGCGTCAGCCGCGACAATTCTTCTCTTCGATTCGATCGACCGCGCCGTCCGCGCCGTTCCACGCGTCTTAGAATTCGACCCCACTCTCTGCGATCTCCTGGACAGTCGCATCGTCGCGTTGACCCGCGAGTGGGACTCGCGCTTTGAAGAAACGTTCCCTCAAGGGACGGAAGCGGCGCTCGTCGTCGAGCTCGACGCCGATTCCTCGGACGTTCTCAGGAGCAAGATGGAGCTTCTCCAGCACGTCGCGCGTAAGGAACTCGGCTCCTTCGGACGGTGGCTTGCTTACATGCCGGAGGAGCGCGGAATCTTCCGCGAATTGTTGCAAAAGTCAAGTTGCGCGCGCCTGCGCGTCGCGCCTTCTTTCCAGATTTTTCCATACTGGGACGACGTGCAAGTTCCGGTGGAAAAGGCGGCGGACTTTTTATCTGACGTTCACGCGCTCCTCAAACGCGCGGATCTCGTCTATTCCGTCAGCGGACATATCGGCAACGGGCAACTGTCCATCCAACCCCTTTTACCGTACGACGTGGAGGAAGAACGCCGCGCCCTCGCGCTCTCCGACGACTTTGAAAACCTCGCTTTGCGCTACGGAGGAGAAATCGGTTCCGCGCGTGGGAACGGTCGCGTGCGAACGGCGTCTTTAACGAAACGTTTTCCGAAGCTCTCTCGCGCGTTCGTGAGCATAAAAGACGCGTTCGATCCTCATAACGCGTTCAACCCGGACTGCGTCGTTTCCCCAGAGATGCGCCGACTCGTCAGGGAAGATCGTCTCTTCTCCGACGCTCCCGGCGGCGCGTCTCAAAAAGAAACGTCGCGTCAAATCGCGCCGACGTCAATCGTCGATCTTGAAAACGACGACGATATTCTGGCTCCTGAAGCCGACGCGGCGCTACGCGAGAGTTCCCTTCATTCGCGAAGCGTCAAAAGACGCGCCCCATACGTCAAAGGCGCGACGGAAATCGGCGCCTGGAAGACCCAAGCCGCGGCGCGCCGCGCGGATCCTCTCGAATACCAACTCGCGTGGGATCCTGAACTCGTCTCCGCGCCGGCAAGACAGTGCACGGGCTGCGGTCGATGTCGAATCCGCACGCAGGAGACGCGGTTATGCCCGGCGTTTCGTCATATGCCGGAAGAGGACGCTTCTTGCCGCGGAAAGGCGAATCTAATCCGCGGCGTCCTCGACGGCGCGTTGCCTCTCACGACGATGACGCGCGGCGTCGCGTTGGAGATAGGACGGCATTGTTTGCGATGTCGACTTTGCCTCACGGAGTGCCCGGCGCAAGTTGACGCGTCGCGTCTTGCTTTCCGCATTCGCTCCGCCTACGTCGCCGCCGCGGGAATGAGTTTCAGCGAGCTTTGCGTCTCGCGCGTCGACTTGCTCTTAAGCGTCGCTTCGCTCGTCGCTCCGATTGTCAATCAAGCGCTCCGAAATAAGCTGTTTCGTCGACTTTTAGAACGTTCGCTGGGACTCGCCTACGCGCGACGAACGGCTCCGTTGGCGTCTAAAGCCCAAATCAACGCCGTCCTAAAACTCGGAGTAGATTCCCGAAAGCCTATTTTCGCGCTCACGCAGGCGCATGGTTCGGTCGAAGCGCCCGCCGTCGTCGCGCGTAAGGCGCGAAAAGTCGCGCTCTTCGCCGACGTTTACGAACGACATTTCGATCCAGAGCTGATTCAATCCGCGCTCGACATTTTAGAGAAAAACAAGATTCAAGCGCGAATTCTTCCAACGCCGCGCAGCGTCGGACAGACGTCCTTTTCTTTGGGGGATCTCGACCGCGCGGAAAATTTCGCCGTCAAAAATATAGCGGCGTTTCGCGAGGCGATGCGCGACGGTTCGACGATCGTCGCGCTCGAACCGTCCGCCGCCGCGTGCGTCGTGAAAGACTATTCGTATTTCTGCGACGATCCCGACGCTAAAGCGGTTTACGGCAATATCGTCGACTTTTGCGGCTATCTTGCGCGTCTCGACGCGTTGGGAGAATTGAACCGCGCCGATTTGCGACCAATTCTCGACGTCAAAACAATCGGTTATCACGCGCCATGCGCCACGCTCACCCTCTCGGGAAAGGCGACGTCTACCGCGACGAACGCGCAAAGCCTCCTCGGATTAATCCCCGGCGTTGAAATCCATCGTTTAGAACGCGGATGCTGCGGCTTTGCCTGCTTTGCCGGTTTCTCGCGCAAACGATATTACGAAAGCTTACAACTCGGAGGGAGACTTTTCCTCGCCGCGCGGCGACGCGAATTACAGCTATGCTCCACCGAATGTTCTTTTTGCGCGTTGCAACTTGCACAGGGAACGACGCGAAAAAGAACGTCGGGGCCTCCTGTCGTCCACACGATCAAGGCATTGGCGGTTTCTTACGGTCTCTTATCCAAAGAATCAGCCGTGACGACGACTTATTCGCCGGAAGATTTTGAGGAGTAGTCGCAGCAAGCGTCCGGAAGAGACTTAAAGGCAACTAAACGCGGAAAACCATTTTTCAAGCGGACAGTCCCGACGGTTCGATACCCCATTTCCAGAAAATTAGCCAGACTATGCGAATTTTTTGGAGAGACGACGCCCGTCAACAAGCGCGCGCCATGCTCCGCGCAATACCTCTCGATCTCCTGAAAGAGGAGTCGTTGCAAACCGGCGCCGCGGTAGGGACGCGCGACTTGAATGAAATCGACGTATCCGATTTGAGACGCCGCCAAATCTTGGGGCAAAAGCGATGAAAAGAGTTCCGTTTCGCGCGAGTTGAACGAAACGGCGCCTACCGCCGCTAAGGCGTTTGTCGACGGACGGATCGCGCCCCAGACCGCCGTTTGAGGATTGCAAAAGAAGTCGCGAAATTCATCGTCGGACTCTTCCATGCAATACAACTCTTCAAGCCCCGCTTGAGCCAACTCGGCGCGAATGTCGCGCAACATCGTCAGCGCCGCCTCCGCATGCACAAGCTCGCACCTAACCAATTTATAATTCTCTTGCGTCCTCATTTCCATTCCTCCTCCAAGGATCAATCGAAATCATTATAGCGGCTTGAGGCGTCCAATCAGCTACTGCGCGTGGAAAATCATACAAAACATTGTCGGTAATATTGACGTCGCCAACGACCAAATACGCCATACCGACATTGTACAATTCACCTAGATATATCAACTTTTGCGCAGTGTCTCCTCGACTTCCTTGTCTGGCGAAACGTAGACGACTTCTCTTCCTTTAAAAGAGTCATATTTACCGTAGAGATCAGGCCCTTGCCTAAATTTCCCGTGAGAAACGCCAATGCCAAGAGGATTAACGACGGAATATAGATCAGTCTGATATCAAATCTCTCTAAATATTGGAAGAAAGGAAAAGCATTAACCTTTCCCTCAAGCATTGTCAAAACTCTATACGAGTTTATTTGAGTCAGTCTCCTCATCCGAGATCTGTGAAGTTTAATGTATATTTATGGATAGTTTCTAAAACTCCATAATGCAGTTCAGATGGATACAACAATACGCCGTGTTTCACGTTGTCTTGAAGCTTTACAGTCTCAACGTTCAATTCCTTTCCAGAAAAAGGAATATGTTCGTCCGCTTTCGCTTGATTCACGTCTGAAATTGTCCAAAAAACGATCGCTAGCGTTACGACTCCAAGAAGACACACTGTATGTTTCATTCAACATCTCCTGTTGCTAAGCGTAATCTCTCCAGAGAAACGATCTACGATATTTTCCCTTCAAGTTGACTGCTAGGCTAATCTAATAATTGAGTATCTAGGGCAAAAACAAGTTCGCTATTCTCCCCCTGTAGAGAAGTATTTCTAAACCTATAGGCCTAAACCTTTGTTACGCGCACAGCCTCAGGCAACGAGTTAAGCCATTCTATCAACTCATTTTTCTTTTACCGTGCATCGGCGTCCGTTTTCGTTGAATAGTATTCGAGTTGTAAACGAGTTAACCGAATTTCATCTCGACAAGTGGAAGGAGCTAAACTCTTTTCGAGATAACGCCAGCCCGACAGAGTCGTGGAATTATTCGGATCAGACGGTTTACGATTACCATTTCGAACTATTCTCCAGGGAGAAAAGCGATTCTCTCCAATCTTTATACGACTCTCGTCGCTACAGTCGATTACGCTTCCATTCGAAGGAACTTTAAAGTTTCCCTTTCTCACAGGAAAACTTTCCCTCGGCGTGGCTTTATACCACTCCTCTAAAAGGGAGAGTTCATCCGAAGGTCGCGGTTTGATCACAAAGGATACTGACACATTCTTTGACATAGTCAGCTTCTTTTTGTAAGGCGAAGACGCGACATTACTGGGATCATTCTCCAGAGCTAAACGTCCGATAGAAATTCGAAAGCTTAAAGTGCAGACAATTCCCTCCGGCGTCATCTTCTCGCGTATATCCTTCCAAAAAGGATCCTCCCAATCCTCTAAAGGGGGTAAGTCAAGGATCGTATAGAATCCGCTTTTGCATTCCCCCCGGTAATAATCTACCGGGCACGTGCGCTGAACGTACATCCCCAAACGATTACTCTGTTTTTCAAAAACGTATTCGTAAGAATGTTCCGACAGCTCTGACGTAATTTTGACGTCACTGAAACCCACGCTTAAAGAACATGGCAAATCCATAAGACCTATCAGCGTTGAATCAGATTTGTTGACGTCATAATGAAGCATATACAACGAATCGCCAAAATACGCCTTCGATGGGAAAATTAACAGAGTGCGCTCAACCAAAAGTTCCTCCGTCGAATCAGACGCCAGAGGTATACTCGTCTCCACTCCGGAGAAAGGAACATACTCTGCGGCATATCCAATGTTATTCCATCCCATTCCAAATCACCAATAGTGAAGCGAACAGGCTAATAAAGAACAAACGCTTGCATTATGTTTCCTCTCTTTTAAAGTTTTAATTCAACGAGAAGATATCGAACGCCTTGACAACTTCTAAATGGAATACGTTGCCTACTATCAACGATAGAAGCTAGGTGGCGCTCGATAAATAGCGAAAAATCCAGCGCCATCCTTCCTCCGTTACAATAAAGCAAACGTGAAGTCCGTCCTCTCAGACACTTCCCCCTTGTAACACCCCCCCCCCCCCACAAAAAAAACCCCAACAATT
>CAVGEG010000020.1:0-8775 GCA_963628165.1 Paratractidigestivibacter sp.
AGAGCATCGGTCTACGGAACCGAAGGTTATCCGTTCGAATCGGATTGGGCGTATCGTCGCGCCCATAGCTCAATTGGATAGAGCATCGGTCTACGGAACCGAAGGTTATCCGTTCGAATCGGATTGGGCGTATCAAGGTTGACGGTTGTCAACCTTTTTTTATATCTGTCTATGGATTCGCCATCCTCTCTGCGTATAATTACTTCATAATGACTGGTTGTTTCCGATTATTTCAAAATTTTCTTGAAAGGCATTAAAATGGCAAGGCCTTTAAGTAAAATTGCTCCGGATTGGTGGGATTACCCAACTTTAGATCCGCAAATTTTAGCAGACGCGGCGTCTCTTAAGGCAGAAACCCTTTTCAACTTATCTCGACCGGGTTTTCAGATCCAGATCCACTACTATGAAACTCTAGAAGAGTTTTGTTTGGCGGAAACGCTAGAATATGCTGAAGCTTGGAAGCAATCGACGCCTGATAATCCTGTTGGTATTTGCGGATCAATTGGGCCTACTAAGCAGTTACCTTTCGTTGCTCGTATCGTTAATTCTCTAGATATTAACCTTACAACGCGCATTTCTGGGGAATGGACGAATGGGTAGACAACGGAGTCCCTGTAGATATGTCGCCCCCCTCTCCTTTGCTTATGCAGACTTTGATCTCTGCTTTAATCTGATCGATAAAAATCTCAGGACGCCGTCAGAAAATTTTCATTTCCCCTCCAGCGATTTGAAGGCTTATTCCGAAACGTATAACCAAGTACGATGCAAAGCGGTCAGGGAAATACCAAACGTTGGGCTTTCAATGATCCTGTCCATCGTCAAGGCCAATGTAAAAGACGCCCCGCCTACCCCTGAGGAATACTGCAAACTTACCACGCGCGTAGAATCTGCATCCGATTACTATCCTCCAAAACGCTCGAACCAGCGGCGGCGAATACGTGGCGAACGTCCCAACGCTGGCTTGTACTGTAAGCCCCACAGAAACCGTGATAGTTGCTCGCGTGAGCATCTGGCAAGCAGAAATTCACGACAATCCTTTCGGCATGAGGCTAAGCGCCTTCATGATCTCAAACCAAATACGCGACTCGGCTGTTCCGATGTCGCTTCTTGGCGATCATCCTATTGTGCACTTCCATTACTATAGACCTGCCGTCAAAAAAATCGAGGCAGTGATGCACTAAAGTTTTTCCACACGATTAATCAACTAATAAGGAGCTCTCTCATGTTTTTAGCAGATTTAACAAGACGTGATCTTTTGAAAGCCGTTGGAATTGGAATCGTAGCCCCGGCGCTTTCAGGAGTCCCTAATGTCGCCAAGGCTGATTTTGTTTCACAAAAAGATAAAACTCGCGGAGAGCTCGTTACCGAGCCAATAACGTCCCCCTCGCAACTGACTCCAAACGGTTCAGTCGTAAGGCCTCAAGCTGTTATTCCACAAATAACGGAGACAGACGTGCTTGTCGTAGGTGGTGGCCCCGCAGGATGTTGCGCCGCGATAGCGGCTGCTCGCTTAGGCTTGCGCACCACATTAGTCGAAAGATACGGCCATTTTGGCGGTCTTGCAACCGGAGGACTGGTTGTTCATATTCTTGGACATTGGACGCTCGAAAACGGCGAAAAAAAGCAAGTTACTCAAGGAATTGGCGAAGAAATGATGAAGCGCTTAGAAGCGCTTCCTAACGGAATCGTCAATCGACAGCATGGTAAGAACCCGACGCTTGACGCCGAAGTTTATAAGTACTTGCTCGTAGAAATGATTACGGAAGTCAATATCGACGTGTTCCTACACTCATGGGTTGTCGACGCCATCATGTCCGACTCCCCTGATCCAACGACGGGAAATCCCGTTGTCTGCGGCGCCGTTATTCAAACGAAGCTTGGGCCCCAGGCGATTATTGCAAAACAGATCGTCGACGCAACCGGCGACGGAGACCTCTTCTATGCCGCGGGTGCGTTGCATACTCGACGTCTTTACAACGTCGGACTTCCATATCGAATTGGAAATCTGGACAAGACAACTTCTGATCCCAACATGAAGCCTCCTCGCCATCTTGGCGACGTCACACCGGTTGAAGGTGTTCGTTGGGTAAACATGACGGGGCCTTCTCAAGACGGCGTAGACGTCAGGGTTTTATCTAAGCTTGAACTTCAACATCGTAAACAGATCTGGAAACAGGTACAAGAAGTTCGAAATACGCCCGGTTATGAAAAGGTTTATTTGATGGAAACCGCGCCCCAAATCGGCGTCCGTATAACCCGTGTTATCGAAGGGCAAGCCGTTCTAACTCTAGAAGAAGCTCGCAAAGGAAAAACTTTCCCTGATTGCGTAGGAATTGGAGGAGCTTGGCAAGGGGATCATATTGGTTGGCAAATCCCCTACGGGGCTCTTCTGTCTCAAAACATCGAAAATCTAATCACCGCAGGTCGATCAATTTCAGCGGAACCTCTCATGTCCGACGTTGTGAGAGTTATTCCTAACTGCTGGGTCACTGGACACGCCGCTGGCGTAGCGGCGGCTTTAGCAGTGAAAGAGAACACGTTAGCCCGAAATGTTCCAATAATCAAGCTCCAAGCGCTTCTTCGAGAACAGAACGCTTACCTAGGATAGTTCATCCTACTATAGAAACTGCCTTATTTTATTAAGATGGCCCCTATCCCTAAAAAAAATCTTGCTAAGCGCTCCTTTGATTCACACTTCATCCGTCAAATGAAGATAAAGCGAAGAAAGGGAGCGTTTATTTGGATGCTACGCTCGCTTGTTTTTAGTAGCATACTACTTTGCTTAATTCATCCGCGACTAAAGGCGGTTTCTATACTTAACGTTAGCCCGTTATTATTCGTCGCCGACCTCTCCAACGTTTTGAAATCATTTGTCAGCAACCTGTATGCGCTACGTTACTGGCTCCTGCTATCTCCGGTTCTCATACTTATCTGTTGCTGTTTCATAAAACGCTTCTTTTGCCGATTTATATGTCCGTTGGGATTTATTGTCGACGTTGTCGCTCTCATTAGAAAGAAAGTCTTTTCAAACCGGCTTTTGCGATATGGACTAGTCTTCAATCCACGTTACCTTGCTTCCTTTTTTGCATTTTTTTGGGCCTGTTGCGTTTTAGTCAATTTATTTTTGCCTCTTACGTCTGATTTATATCCAAGTCCTCTTGTTTTTGATCCCCTGGCGATAATTTCTAGAGCTATCGTCTTTCTAGCTCATGCGATTATCCCTTTATTAGCGCTTTTATTTTGTTTTTGCCTATCGCCAATGTTATGGCGTTTTCAAATATGTCCTTGCGGGCTATTTCAGGAATTGCTTTTTTTACCTAAGAGGTTAATTAAAAAGCTCTGTTCCCGTTCTCATGATTCAAGCAACATTTCCTTGAATGAGAATACGCACCCCGTCCCAACCAAGAATTCTTGCCGCCACAGCGCTACGCGACGTTCTTTTTTGGCGCTCATCGGCAACATTTTCCTATTCGGGCCAGCGCTTACTTGTTTAAAGAAAGCGCCAGCGATTCTTTTGCCGTCTGTTTTTCTTCCTCCTAGCGCTTTAAAAAAAGGAATGTTTTCACTCAAATGCTCAAGATGTGGAAATTGCATAAGGAAATGTCCAACAGGAATATTGCATTTTCCCGACTTAGCCCCTCAAGATTCTTCCCTCCCCCTTATCCCGCAGACGCCAATTATTGATTTCACTAAAGGGAAAGGTTATTGTGCGTCTGATTGCGTACAATGCGGACAAGTTTGTCCAACAGGAGCTATACGAAAAATCGGGGAGGACGAAAAGTCTAATTATCCTATTGCAAAACTACAAATAGACATACAACACTGTATGCTTTACTACGATCAAGAATGTTCAATCTGCCGTCGTGAATGTCCTTACGAGGCCATCGATATAATCTGGTTCGACGAAGAATATCTGTCTCTTCCTGTTGTCGATTCCGTCAAGTGTGTGGGGTGTGGTCGATGCGTCCTTTCCTGTCCTGGTGAACCCATTTGGCAGGATGAAACTTCTTCTGACGCCGCCGTACCCCAATTTAGAACCAAAGCGCTTTCTTTGACTCCATTAGAAGAACAGCTGTAAAAAAACGGACTCGCACTGCACGAATCCGTTTCCTTTTCAATACCCGGGGACACTATTAGCGATCAGTTGAAATACTCCACCGCATTCTTAAAAATTTGGAAACCATCGCCAACTTTTTGGTCAAACCCCGGCTCGGTTTGAAAACGAGTCCAATGCGGATGTTGAGTTTTGTCAATGTAACGTTCCGGATGAGGCATCAGACCAAAAACCTGTCCTGTCTCGTCACATACCCCTGCGACATCCCGAACCGCGCCATTGGGATTATCTTCTGAAACATAGCGTAAGACGAGTCTTCCGTCCTTTTCAAGATTATCCAAAACGGAATTGTCGCGAGCGACAAATTTTCCTTCAGCATGGGCAATTGGAAGGTACAGCTCATTCACGTTCCTAAGGAAAACACACTTGTCGCTTTTAACCACAAGGCGAGTCCATCTATCGGTATAGACGCCGGACTTATTCCATGTAAGGGTAACAGGAGCGCCGAGGGCGTCGTCCGCAACTAAGATACCAGATTTAATAAGGATCTGAAATCCGTTACAAACCCCTAAGATCAACTTACCGGCATCTCGGAAAGAACAAATCGTTTCGAAAAGCTGACTGCGCACTTTTGTTGCAAGCACGCGTCCTGCGGCAATGTCGTCCCCGTAGCTAAATCCGCCAGGGAAGCACATAATCTGAAAACGATTGAGAATCGCAGGATCTTTAAGGATACGATTGATATGAATCCGTTCGACCGAGGCACCCGCGAGTTCGAACGCATAGGACGTCTCCAAATCACAGTTTGTTCCAGGCGCCCGCAGAATTAATACGTTTGGTTTCATTTCTTTTATAAGTCTCTTCAATCAAAATTCAAAAGGAACTTTCACCTGATAGTAGTTCAATCTGTATATTCGCCACCCAGATCGAACGGCTTCTGCCACAGACGCTTCAGCTCAAACACATCGGAATCGATAAGAACTGAATTCCCATCGCCAACGATCTTCCACCGAGGGGCTTCTGTCACCTTACCAATCTTTCCAATTGCGACATTTGAATCGTTGAACAACTCTTCAAAAGCGTTGCAATTTTCTTCCGGAACCTCCACGATAAAGCGCGAGTTCGATTCCGAAAACAGCTTAACATAATCTGTAAACTGGGCCGCGCTGATTTGAGGAAGACTATTTAATTCTTCCTGTTCAGCCTCAAATGGAATTTGAGAAGTCGAAACCTCAACGCCAAGACCGCCGGCAAAGGCGCTTTCTGCGAGCGAGACGGCGAGTCCGCCTTCGCTTAGATCGTGAACAGATCGAAGCATGCCGCTCTGAATGGCCTTGTAGACAGCTTCATAAGTACGGCGTGCTACAGAGACGTCTAAAGCAGGTGACTGGCCACCCACCCAGTTTCGAACTAAAGAGAGGTGGGAACCGCCAAGCTCGTTTTTCGTTAGGCCTACAACATAGAGTGCATTTCCAGGCTTTTTCAAGTCCATTGAGACGCAAGTAGATACGTCGTCGATTTGCCCCATCGCGCTAATTAAAAGTGACGGTGGAATCGCAATTGGCTCTTTGCCTTCAGGACGGAATTCATTATTGAGCGAGTCTTTACCACTGATGAAAGGAGTTCCCATCGCCATGGAGACGTCATAACAAGCAAGCGCGGCGTGCACCAAAGACCCGAGCACTTCCGGCTTTTCTGAATTTCCCCAGCAGAAATTATCCAGCAAGGTTAAAGTAGAAGGATTAGCGCCAACAGCGACAGCGTTACGAATAGCTTCGTCAATGGCGCTCGCGGCCATATTGTACGTATCATAGTCGCCGTAGTTGGGATTCATACCGTTCGAGACAACCAATCCTCGACGCGAACACACGCGCGGACGGATAACAGCGGCGTCTCCAGGACCATCATTCGCAGAGCCAACAAGGGGTTTCAAAACGCTTCCGCCTTGGACTTCATGATCGTACTGACGAATAACCCAGTGTTTGCTAGCGACGTTGAGAGACGAGAGTATCGCTTCCAAATCGTAAGTGAAGTTATTCTTCGAATCGCAAGCCGGAGCGCCCGTCACGGATTTTGAAACAGTCGTTTGCGCCCAAAGAGTAACAGCGTCGGATTTCTTTGTGATAGGAGCGACAACAGGGCAAGAATACACAGCCTGACGCACGACTTTCGGGCGCCCTTTGTGCATAAACTTCATATCCAAATTGGCCACTTCCTGCCCGTTATATTTTAAGACAAGTCGACCAGTCGGTTTGAATTCGCCAAGAATAAACGTCTCGACGTCCTCGCTATCAGCAAGAGCTTTGAATTCAGCCCATTTATCTTTGGGAACGGCAAAGACCATGCGTTCCTGAGCTTCGCTAATCCAAATCTCAGAATACGACAAACCTTCATATTTTAGGAGCGCGGCGTCCAGATTTACCTCGGCGCCAATTGTTTCTCCCATTTCACCAACAGCGCTAGAAAAGCCGCCCGCGCCGCAGTCTGTTACAGCGTCGTATAACTCGCGATCACGAGCTTCAAGCATGACGTCAAGAACCGTCTTTTCAACGATCGCGTTACCGATCTGAACCGCGCCGCCAGAAATTGTTTCACTTTCACTCGTCAACTCAGCGCTACTGAAAGTCGCTCCGTGAATTCCGTCACGCCCGGTACGACCGCCCATAGCGACAATCAAGTCGCTTGCTTTGGGCTCTTTGAAAGATTTATCAACGGGAATAAGTCCCACGTTACCGCAGTAAACAAGGGGATTGCCAAGGTATCGCTTATCAAAGAAAACAGAACCGTTGACGGTCGGAATTCCCATTCTGTTACCGTAGTCGCGTACGCCGGCAACAACGCCCTTCACTACTCTACGCGGATGCAGAACGCCGTTGGGAACTTCCGAAGAATCAAGTTGTGGAGGAGCAAAACAAAAGACGTCGGTGTTGCAAATCGGCTTCGCTCCCATACCCGTTCCCATTGGATCGCGGATAACGCCGCCAATACCGGTGTTAGCTCCGCCATAAGGTTCAAGAGCGCTGGGGTGATTATGGGTCTCAACTTTGAAGCAAACGTTGTATTCGTCGTCAAACTTGACCACGCCCGCGTTATCTTCGAAAACGCTCACGCAAAAATCGTTTTCACCAAGATGCTCGCGAATTTTAACAGTTGAGGCAAAAATAGTTTCTTTGAGCATATTCTCAAAGAAAAGATCGCCTTCTGGACCGGAATAAGAAATTCTACCCGCCAAAGTCTTGTGACTACAATGCTCGCTCCAAGTTTGTGCAATAGTCTCAAGCTCGACGTCTGTTGGGTCTCTGTCAAGTTGGCAGAAATAGTCTTTAATGGTCTGCATTTCAGCAAGGGAAAGATACAACTGCCCTTCTTTGCTCAACTTGAGCAACGCATCGTCATTCATCTCACGGATTGGGCAGGTTTGCAACTGGAAAACATAAGGCGATCCAACCTGAAGCGTATCAAAATCAAGACAATCAAACGCTACCTGTTCAATTGCGTCGTTGGAGAGCAATTTACGCGTCAGGCGATGAAGTTCTTCGTCGTCAACGCCGTCAATCCAGTATTTCTTAAATGTTCTTACCGCTTCAGGAGCAACGCCGAACTCACTCGCAGACTTTCGCGCAGCGTCGGCAACGACGTCAGTCACGCCAGGTTTAGGCAGAACATAGAGAACACGCCCTGTCGTCGTTCCGGACAACCCCTTTTTCAAGCTTTCTCCACCAACAACGTCTACGAGAGTACGCTCAACAACGGGGTCTGCAAGTAGCTTAGAAGCCAAGAGATCCACTTGTTCCCTGTTAAGGTTCCCCTGAATCAAATAGCCACGAGCAAAACCAATCGACAACTGAGACGATAATCCCAGATCTCTGGCGTCAGCGACTGTTTCAGTAGCGATTATGTCAGGTTGTCCTGGCGCCGCAAAAATATCAACTTCCCAAAGCATCTCTTTTCTTCTTTGTTTCGTACAAAAAGGTTAGGATGGACTCTCGATCACCCTCTTTTAAGAAGGTTTTCCAACGATGAATATTTTCCTCTAGTCGCTCAAGCGCCTCAAGGACAGCAATTCTATTAGTTACGTAAATCTCAGCCCAAACGTCTGGGCTACCACCAGCAAGGCGCGTTATATCCTGGAATCCCGTTCCTGCAAATAAAAACTCCTGCGCTGGAACAACGCTCATTTCCAATACTGACACCAAATTTGTCAGATGACTTGTCCTTGCCAGTATCTGATCGTGTTCTTCAGCCGAAGTCTCCACCACCCAACTTCCTAGAGCCAGCCAAAAATCTCGGACTCTTGAGACGGCGTAATAAATGGGGCCTGCCGAACAAACAGACAATCGATTCACGGCAAAAGAATCTTTAGAATTTTGCTCCCCGTCAAAGATCAGACTAAGTTTACGCCTAAGGGTGGCAAAACAAGGATCCTCTGTATTTAATTCTGGTTCGAAAACCTCGGCGTTCCCTATCGAAACATCCGCCAATCTATCTTCTTCCGTCAACCATGGAGTAAGAACGGTTAATTTTCCATGAAACAGGCCCGCGGTGGAATGGGTCACGCCCGATTTATCACTCCCCGCAATAGGATGAGCGGGCACAAAGAAAACATTGCGCCGATCGTTTTCAGAGCTAGAAGTCCAGAGATCGTAGGAAGCTTTAGCGAAGTCTCCCTTTACGCTACCAACATCCGAAATAATAAACGTTCTCTCACGAAACCATTGTTC